>JBBRTN010000250.1:0-4088 GCA_038244395.1 Ignavibacteria bacterium | reverse complement strand
ACTTTCTGACAAATTAGAAATATTAATTTCACAGCTTGATTTAATTACCCGGATATATTTTAAACAATATTCTTTTGACAGGTCAGAATGTGATATAGAGATTTCCGAATTAAGAAAGTATACAAGAAAGGGCGGAATGCTGATTGTGTTTCCCACGTTTAAGAAACATGATATTGTCAGCATTGCGAAAAATAATCTCAGGCTTCCTGCAGGAATATCAAGACATAGAATACATAACCGGGTTTTGCATGTTATGTATGAAATTAAAAAACTGATGGAAGAAGGAGACATAAAAACGAAGAAAGAAGAGTTAAAAAAATTGCTTAATGATAAAATTGACAAGAACAAAGTAAGACAATATCAGGAATCTGTAATCGTCTTTGATGAATAAATAAGTGCATGACGAATAATTTAATTTATAATTTAATCCACCTTTAATCTACCTTTAATCTACATTGAGTACAGAATTTTTCATTGCAAAGAGATATTTATTTTCGAAGAAGAAATTTAATTTTATAACAATTATTTCTCTGATATCAATTGTCGGAGTAACTATCGGCGTGGCGGCGCTCATTATAGTGCTGTCCGTATTCAACGGCTTTGCCAGCAAAGTGACAGGGATATTAGTTAACTTCGACCCGCACATAAGAGTCGAGGCTGCAGGTGATAAGAAACTTGCCGATTATGAATCCATTAAAGAAAAAATCAAAGACCTCGGTATTGAAAACGCAGCGCCTTATACATTAAATAAGGGAATGCTGACAACAGATAACAGCAATGAAGTTGTTTTTATAAAAGGTGTTGACGAAAATGAAATAGGTGTAGTCTCGGGAGTAAAGAATGTTATGCGGTTTGGGAAATTTGATTTGTCGGACAAAGGCGAATTCGGCGGAATAGTTGTTGGGTTTTCCTTGCTTGGAAAATTAAAAGCTCGTCCGGGTGACACGATTACTCTTCTCAGCCCTGTAGGAATCGAGAGCTCACTCACTCAGTTCGTTGACCCGCTTACAAAAAAATTTACTATCAGGGGAGTGTATGATTCGGACAACAAGGATTACGACGGAAACTACGCTTACATTTCACTGGAAAATTCACAGGAGCTTTTTAAGCTGGACGATAAGGTTAACGGGATCGAGATGCGGCTTAATGATATTACCGATTCGGAAAAAGAAAAAGAAAAGATTGCAGCTGCACTGGGCAATGAATTCAAAGTCATGACCTGGTATGATCTTCATGAAGATTTTTATTCGATTCTTAAGTTAGAAAGATGGGTGGCTTTTTCCATACTCAGTCTGATAATAGCAGTGGCTTCATTTAATATTCTCGGCTCACTGACAATGACAGTCATTGAAAAGAAGCGGGATATAGGAGTTTTAAAAGCGCTCGGAGCAACGAATAAGATGATAACGAAAATATTTTTGTTTGAAGGCATTTCCGTCGGAGTAATAGGAATGGTGCTTGGCAGCGCGCTTGGACTCGGGATAATTTTAGCTCAGAAATATTTCGAGGTTTATAAACTGGACGCAACGATTTACAAAATAGATTCATTACCTGTCGAGTTACGTTTAATGGATTTTATTATTATTCCTCTCGCCGCACTGGTACTGTGTTTTCTCGCATCGCTTTATCCTTCGAGAAGAGCAGCATCGCTCGAGCCGGTAAATGCAATATGGTGGGAGTAACGCATTTAGTGTTGTATTATATTTTATCTTAGTCAGTCTTCATATTATCATATTATTAAATTATAATTTTAATTTTTACTTAGACATTTTTTAGAGATGACGGAAAAAGAAGTTTTAATAGATGTAAACGATTTAAAAAAATCTTACCCGGTTACCAAGTCAAACAGCCTGAAGGTATTAAAGGGAATTAATCTGAAAATATTCAAGGAAGAGATCGCTGCAATTGTAGGAAAATCAGGTGCGGGCAAGAGTACGCTTCTGCATATCCTTGGCACACTTGATAAGCCGGATTCGGGAAAAATCATTTTCGAGGGGAAAGATATTTTTGAAATGAGAGAGAAGCAAATTTCGGAATTCAGAAGCAGGCAGATAGGATTCATATTCCAGTTTCACCATTTGCTTCCGGAATTCACTGCGCTTGAAAATGTAATGATAGCAGCAATGATAGCCGGCGAGCCGGACAAAAAGTCAGCCGAAAAATTATTAACGGAAGTTGGTCTGAAAGAAAGAATAAATCATAAACCGTCTGAATTATCGGGAGGCGAAGCGCAGAGAGTCGCTATTGCAAGGGCACTTATTAATTCACCAAAGCTTATTCTCGCAGACGAGCCGACGGGAAATCTCGATTCGGAAAATGCAGAGTCAATTATGGATTTGATTTTCAGCCTCAGAGGAAAATACAGACAGACTTTTGCCATTGTCACACACAATGAAGAGTTCGCCAAAAAGTGTGACAGAATTATTCATCTGCAGGACGGAAAGGTAATGGAATAATATTTTGGATTTGTTAATATTCCGCTAAAAGTTAATTATGAATTTGTTTTTATTTTTAAAAGCATGAAGCAGGAAAAAATTGTTACCACAAATCTGAACCTCTATTACGGGAGTAATCATGCTTTGAAAAATATTTCCATTAAGATAGATGAGAATAAGATTACCTCGCTTATCGGACCTTCGGGCTGCGGCAAATCTACTTTCCTCCGGACCCTTAACCGGCTAAATGATATTATTGATATTGTCAGAATAGAAGGCGAAGTTAAAATTGACGGGATAAATATTTATGACAGGAATGTTGACGTTGTATCTTTAAGAAAAAGAGTCGGTATGATTTTTCAAAAATCAAACCCGTTTCCAAAATCAATTTTCGAGAACGTTGCATATGGTCCGAGAATAAACGGAGTGAATAAAAAAAAGCAGCTCGATGAAATTGTCGAACGAAGCTGCAGACGAGCCGCCATCTGGGAAGAGGTAAAAGACAGGCTGAATGATTCTGCTATGAGCTTATCAGGAGGTCAGCAGCAGCGTGTCTGCATAGCAAGGGCGCTGGCAGTAGACCCTGAAGTTTTACTGATGGATGAGCCTGCAAGCGCTCTTGATCCTATTGCCACTGCAAAGATTGAAGAGCTTATGTTTGAGCTCAAAAAAAATCTGACTATAATAATCGTTACTCATAATATGCAGCAGGCTGCAAGAGTAAGTGATAAATGTGCTTTTTTTCTGTCCGGCGAAATCGTCGAATACAGCACGACCGGCAGTATGTTTACAAAACCCGAGAACGAAAAGACGCAAAATTATATCTCCGGCAAGTTCGGATGATTAATAGTTTTGATTTTAAATATTAGTTTAATATATTATAAAAATAAAATTTCATTGGAAAAATGTTTCATTACCTGGAAGAAGAGCTTGAACAGCTGAAGACAAAAATTATTAAGATGGGAAGTCTTGTTGAAGAACAGATTGAATTTTCTTTCAGAGCATTATTCGAAGGGAATATTGAACTTGCCAAAACCGTTATCAGCCGTGATGATGAAGTAGATAAGTATGATAATAAAATTGACAAGCATTGCCAGAGAATTTTTGCTCTCACACAGCCGGTGGCATTTGATTTAAGACTCATTATGTCGACTCTTATGATTAATAACGACCTGGAAAGAATGGGAGACATTGCAGTTAATATTTCCGAGCGCGCAGAAACATTTATCGGGTACAATGACCTGCTTAGAAAAATGCGCGTCGATGAAATGGCAAAGCGCGTGCAGAAGATTGTAAAGAACAGCATTGACTGTTTCGTCAATGGCGACGCGGAGCTGGCGAAGAATATCATCAAGGCGGATATTGATATTGATGTGCTCGACAGCGAGATATTTAAACTTCTGACAGACCAGATGAAAGACGACCCCGAACTTATAGTCCCCTGCTCTCATACCTTAACATTAGTCAGAAATATCGAGCGTCTCTCTGACCATGCGACTAACATTGCCGAAGACGTGATTTTTCTCATCGATGCAAAAATAATCAAACACAGCAAAGATCCGAAGAATCTTGACAATAAGGTGTAAACTCATACTGACTGTAAATGAAAATTTATTTTTTTATAATTATATTTTTTATTTCACAGACAGTATT
>JBBRTN010000249.1:0-4089 GCA_038244395.1 Ignavibacteria bacterium | reverse complement strand
TATTGTTCCATGTCCTGAAACATTTCCAACCATTGACCATCCCGAGCCCCCGGGATTCACTATTGACCTTTCGATATCAAATCCTGAATTGTTAATCTCTGATGTTGTTGTCCAGTTCAATGTTACATCTCTTCTATTTATAGTTGAAGTGAATGATGATAATTCAACCGGAAGTAGCGGATCTACATAGCCTAACCCCCTGAATTGAAAGTCTAATCCGGTCTGTTGAATTGATACGACGCCGGCTGAAGTAATAATCAGAGCCCGGTTTGCAATATCTGTTGCAAGAAAATTTCCGGATCCTTGATAAACTGCGCCATAAATTTCATTGTGAGTAACTCCTGATTGTACAACCGGTGTGGCTACAAAAGTGGTAGTATTAATCATCTCCATATTAGCAATGCTATTACCCGACCAATGGTAAATAAAACCATCATCATAATTATAAGCTATAACCTCGCCATCTGCACCCACAGAAAATGGACCGGCAAGAAATGTAGGAATACCTGTTACAATGCTTACATTGTAAAGGTCTTCAGAATTGATGGCACCCGCTCCGGTCATACCATAAAGAATTCCGGTTGTGGAAGAATAAGTGAGCGAAGAAAAACTATCACCAAGACTTCCAATATCCGTACAAACCCCTGTTGTAGGGTCAACCGTAACTAATCTGCGATCCACAGGACCAGTAGTTCTTACAATGGCATAAAACAAAAGATTATCCGAATTCCAGGTAACAGCAGTAGCGCCTGCTACTGTAAAACCAGATAATGTTAACGTATGTGACGAGAGTAATGTCCAGGTAAGATCTGCATGAACTTCGATAATAGGCATCTGTGCAACGGTACCTACAACATCGGCATTAATTTGTTTTGGCATAAAACTAAAAGAGAATAGCATTAATAAGAGCACTATGAGCCAGCTTCTTACTAAAGTATAAAGGTAATTCTTTTTCATGATTTTTTTAATTTAAGTTAAAAAAAATAATTTTCGGAAGACTAATTAACGGCTTTGCAATCTCAAAAATTATTTTCAGCCTGTCTCCCAACTAATGTCAAAAATAATTATACGAAAATTTGAAGTATATATTATCCTCCTTTTTAGTTTATTGAATAATCATAGTCGAGTCATCTTCTTGTTTAATTTTATTAAATTTAATTTTTGTTTAAGCCACTAAAATGTGTCGTTAAAAATTTTGTTAAGTGTTCGGGGATTTTAATGTGAAATATCCTTTAGGATTCCTTCCCTCCAAAAAAAGCAGAAACAATTTTAAAAGGACTCTCTTGAATTACTCCTTACTAAACAATACTAATTAAAATTCTAATTTTATGTTTGCCATAATTTAAGGAATTCTTTTTAATTATAAAACAGAGTTTAAAAAATGTTTCTATTAACGCATTGACTCATAATAAATGTTACCGTTAAATAAATCATAAAACGGTAAACACATTAGGAGTAAAAAATCAAAGAGAGAGTATCTTCAGGGGATTTATTTATTTAATAAACATATACTAATGGGAGACTGGGAGAGAACAGGAATTACTTAAATACTAGTTTTGTCTCTTCTTTGTCATAGCCCCAGCTGCCCAGATAACTTTCTCCGTCTTTTGACAGCCAGAAGTTAATTATGCCTGAAGGGGAAATGGAAATTATCCTGATCTTACTACGTTCACTAACAATGTCATAGACAGGCATGTTACTTTGTGACATTCCGGATATTAACATATTATCTACATCTATTATTATATCTGTTTCTTTATCATTATACATAGTGGAAAAATTTATTTTACTTTTTACCAGATTATTATTTAAGCTGTATTCATTAAGAAAATATCCGGCAATTGTTTCAGCTTCGCCTTCAAACAGTGGAGCTCTGAAGACATTCGAAAAAAGAGCCACAGTTAATTTTTGTTCAGGATAAATAAGCATGAAAGCGCGGCCTCCGTCAGATTCGCCCCCGTGATGTACGACTTTTCTTCCCTCGTTATCAGTACCGATTCTGAATCCATAACCGCAGTTAATATCCAGACCGTCATTTGTTTTTTCAGTTGTAAATAATAAAGACCTGATATTTGCATTCACAAGCTTTTCATCCAAAATATATGAACCGAATTTAGCGAGGTCGGATGATGTCGACAGATAGCCACCTGCAGGCCACTTGTAGCTATAATTTTCTCCATCCGCTAATACAAACCCCTGTTCCTTTGTGCGGTAATAAAACTCAGATGTATTTGAACGCGGATGTCCGGATAATTCCGGAAAGGTTTCCGTCATTCCCGATGGTGTAAGAACTAAATCACTTATGATATCATTGAATTTTTTATTGCATGCCTTTTCAAGGACTGCCCCCAGAAGTATGTAGCCGTAACTTGAATAATAATATTTTTCTCCGGGCAGAAAGAGAAGAGAATCATTTATAAATTTTGTTAATCCGGCTTCAAGATCAGGATATTCAAGAGTGTTTGAGCTCATTACTTCATCACGTGAATAGTGCCGGATGCCGGAAGTGTGTGAGGCTAACTGTTGTATGGTTATATTGCGATATGCTTCAGGTAAATTCTTTACATACTTGTTTACAGGGTCGTCGCCCCGGATAACTTCATCATCAATAAGCTTAGCAGTTGCAAGAGCAGTAAAGAGCTTGTTGATGCTCCCTGTTCTGAATTTAGTGGATTCATTGGGTACAGTTTTAAGTTCAATATCCGAATACCCGAATGAACCTGAATAAACAATACTATCTTCAATAGATACTGCAACAGACATCGCGGGTAAATTTGCAACAAGCAATAATTCTTTCATAAGACCATCTGTTTTTTGAATGGCAGATTCATAATTCTGTGCATGAGTTGAATTATCCAACATGATAAAAATAAAGATAAAAATAAGAAGTGACGCAAAAATTTTCATTTGTAAATTTAAAAGAAAAGTTAAAATTAAAATATAAACTATCAATAAACAGGACGCGATTCAATCTCATAAATATGAGATACAAATCCAGCAAATCCAGTTGCATTCAAGACGATGATTAAGGTTATATGCCTTCCCTGAAAAATTCCCTCAGCAGGTTGCCAGTTTGCCTTAACCGATTGTCTTATTCCTGGTTAGTGGACAACAAGGTTTTGACTCGGGACTAAATCGACCTAACAAAATTTGCAAGACTTGTAATACAATATTTGCTATGGTGACAGATAAAAAGCAACTGGTGCTAACATCGGTTTGGCAATAAGGCGGCTGAGGTGATTAGACAATCACCGGAAAGGATTTAAAACCTGTAATTCTACAATCAGCTTTTCAAGTTTAGGATTATCCGTAAGGATGCGGTCCTGCATCAGCCGCACAACTGTAGTGAAGTCTTTCCATTCGGATGCAAAACTTTCATGACCTGTGAAAAGCTCTTTCGCCTCTTCAATACTTGTCTGCCAGTATTCGCTTGGTGATTTATTGATGAGCTCTTTTTCTAATGATTCAATGATCTTTTTAAATTCGCCTTTCTCCAGCATTATAGCTTTGCATTTAGGACAATAGTCTACTTCAATATTTGTATTACCGTATTGGATTGTAATGGTATCGATGAGGCATTTGGGGCACTTGCGTGGTTTCTTCATGACTCTGAATTCACTTTCGTGTTTCCATATATCGAAATCCATCCAGTTAAGATCTTCATCTACTGCATCTTTCATCTTGCGGAATTCTTCGGCATCGAGCCATATTAATCCGCATGACGAACACTCCCGGATCTCAATATTATTCTTCACTTCTTTTTTCAGTTCTTTATCACAATTCGTGCAGTTCATCTTTTCTCCTTTTAAATCTGTGTTAGTTAAATCATTTTATATTAAATAGATTTTAACAAAATAATTTTTATTTCAAAGAAAGGAAATGCAAAGAGAGCAACAGCTGCCGTACACTGCCGTACTATTAACAACAATGCAATCTTTGTCATTCATCGACATCGACATCGATTGCATCAATTTTCTTAATTTACTATTCATGCCGGTTAACTTTTTCCGATTCAAAGAATCCTGATAAATGAGCTCAGTGATTAATTCTCTCTTTCTTTAGTATGGTCGGGTTCTAATCTAAAGCCTT
>JBBRTN010000248.1:0-4093 GCA_038244395.1 Ignavibacteria bacterium | reverse complement strand
TAGAAGATGCGGATGAATTAATCAGCGGTGCAAATAAAAACGATTATCACTTTAAGAATATTGATTTTAAAAGGGACATTGAAGCAATTGAAAAAATAGAATACAAAGACCTGAGAACAGTCAAAGACGGAGAAGAGACAGCTGACAGGAAAAGTAAAATAAGAATTACCAAGGCAATTGAAGTCGGGCATATCTTTAAGCTGGGGACGAAGTACACGGAAGCTCTCGGAGCAAATTTCCTTGATGCAGAAGGAAAAGAGAATCCGGTAATAATGGGAAGTTATGGTATAGGAGTACAGAGAACTGCGGCAGCGCATATTGAGCAAAATCACGATGAGAAAGGAATTGTATGGAAAGGAGAGTTAGCTCCGTTTAAGATAATACTAATTTCTCTTAACCCGAATAAAGACGAAATAAAAAGTGTCTCTGATGAAATTTATAAAGAGCTGTTAAATAAAGGCATAGAAGTATTATATGATGACAGGACTAATGTGAGACCGGGAGTAAAGTTTAATGATGCCGATCTGATAGGAATTCCGGTACAGCTGATAATCGGTGAGAAGAATCTGAAGGAAGGTAATGCCGAAATTAAAGTCAGGAAAACGGGAGAGAGACTAATTGTCCGTAAGGACGATGCCATTGAAAAAGTATTGTCCATAGTTAATTAAAATAAAATCAAATTTTTGAACAGCTTTAATTTGAAAAGAGTTTTAGGACGAGAGTATATACTTGCATCAAAGTCACCCAGGAGAATTCAATTGCTTAAACAGATCGGATTAAAGTTTAAGTCGGTAGGCAGTAATGCCGAAGAGCTCGAATTAAAAAATCATAATCCGATTCTTTCGGTTAAATATAACTCGCGGATAAAATCAAGGAAAGTCGCATTTAATTATAAAAAAGAAATTGTAATCGGCGCAGATACTATAGTTGTTCTTGGAAAAGAAATTTTAAACAAGCCAAAAGATTTAAAGCAGGCTGCAAAATTTCTTAAAAAACTGAGCGGTAATAAACATCTGGTCTATACGGGTATTAATATTATCAATACAAAAAACGGAAAGGAAATTTTTGATTATGAGAAGACGGCAGTATATTTCAGAAAACTTACTGACGAGGAAATTAATTATTATGTCAGAAAGTATAAACCGCTGGACAAAGCGGGCGCTTACGGAATACAGGATGATTTCGGATGTTTGTTTATAGAGAGAATAGCAGGTGATTATTATAATATTGTCGGACTGCCGCTGGCAAGGCTTTACAGGAATTTAGTAAAATTAGCATAAACGTATTTCCCAAACATAAGACCAAAACTTTTTTTTACTTAATCTAAATTTATTATTTCCTTCGGGGAAAAATGTTTTCAAAATATAAGAAGAAGATATTAATATCGGTAGCATTTGGCGCTGCAGTTTTTTTACTGTTCAGTATTTATGCCGACTTTGATAATCTGATGAAGGCGTTTACTCAATTTAACTGGTTATATTTTCCCTTAATACTTTTACTCTCGATAAGCAATTATATTATCAGGTTTTACCGCTGGGAATATTACAGGAAACTTTTAGATATAAACGTCAAAAGTAAAATCAGCTTTTTGATTTTCCTGTCGACTTTTATAATGAGCGTTACGCCCGGTAAGATGGGAGAGCTTTTGAAATCATACCTTTTAAAGGAAGAAACCGGTACTCCTGTGAGAAGGTCGGCTCCGATCCTGATTGCAGAAAGACTGACCGATTTCATTTCTATTTTTTTATTATGCATTACCGGAGCCTTTGTATTTAATTACGGTAAAGGCATAGTCATCGGAGTGGGAATATTTTTTATCTCATGCACGATGATTATCAGCTCCAGGAAAATATCAATGGGAATAATTTCATACCTGGAAAAAATCAGAATCTTCAGTAAAGCCGGACATAAATTTCACGAAGCATACGAAAGCATTTATAAATTAGTCAGGATAAAACCCCTCGTTACAGCAACCTTAATGGGATTGATGGCATGGCTATCAGAATGCATTGGATTATATGTTATTCTGAAAGTTTACTCTTCGGTTTCATTGATTGACGTAAGCATACTAAGTTCAATTTTCATTTACGGTTTTTCTACAATAGCAGGCTCGATAGCAATGCTCCCCGGAGGACTTGGAGTAACCGAAGCATCCATCACAGGACTACTATTATTATTAAAAATTCCAAAGGACATTTCAGTTGCTTCTACATTTATAATCAGAGTTGCTACATTATGGTTTGCAGTATTAGTAGGAATAATTTCTTTATATCTGTATCAGAAATATTCTCACAGGAATGTTGAGAACCTGGAGATAAGCGACTCTTAGAGTTTAGTATCTGATTGTCAAAATTAGTCAAAATCAATCAATACAACTATCTCTTTAATATTTTATATTTTGTTATCATTTTTCTTTTTTTGATAACAGTTTCATTCAAAACCTTCTAACAGATTTGTAAGATAAGCATGTCTGTCTAAGAGATTGCAAATTAATGCAGCTGCCTTGTTCATTTTCAAAATAGCAATGAAGAAAAGTTGAGGGTAAACATAAAAATCACTTGAAGTAAAACTGTATTTGGGTTAATTTATAAGCTAATATGACAATAAGTAAAACCGGTAAAACCGGAGAAAAGAAAATAAGAGTTCTCATCGGCAAGGTGGGTCTTGACGGACACGACAGAGGTGCGAAGGTTATTGCCGCTGCATTTCGCGATGCCGGTATAGAAGTGATCTATACAGGACTGCGGCAAACGCCTGAAACCATAGTGGAAGCGGCATTGCAGGAAGATGTGGATGCAATCGGGATCAGTATTCTGAGCGGAGCTCACATGACTGTATTTCCGAAGCTGAGAAAATTAATGGAAGACAAAGGCTTGAACGATGTATTGTTATTCGGCGGTGGAATAATTCCGGATCAGGACATAGAAGAGCTGAAGACAATGGGTGTCGGAGAATTATTTACTCCGGGCACGCCAACGTATGAGACAATTGATTATGTAAAAAAGTGGGTTCTGCAAAATAAAACGGAGGATATTACTTAGAAAGGAGTTTACGATTTTTTAATTTAAAATAATTTAATGACTAATAAGACAGAACATGTTAAATTCGGAACAGATGGATGGAGAGGGATAATAGCAGACACATATACTTTTCAAAACATAAAAAGAGTATCACTTGCCACAGCAATAGTATTTAAGAATCACCCTAAAATAAAAAACGGAATCATTGTAGGTTTTGATACAAGATTCGAATCACAGGAGTTTGCAGAAACAGTTGCATCAGTTTTGGCAGATCAGGGCATAAAAGTAATCTTAGCAAAATCATTTATAACCACACCGACAGTTTCACTTCTCACCCGCGATAAAAAATGCGCTTTTGGAATAATGATAACTGCATCTCACAATCCGGCAATATATAATGGTTACAAACTTAAAGATGAATTCGGAGGCTCGATGAGCACGGATGAGATCGAGAAAATTGAAAAAGAACTGCCTGGCATTGACGAGGTGAATAACAAAAAGTCTTTTTCTGAATTACTGAATGCAGGAACGATAGAATATATTGACGGGCGGGAATATTTTCTTAATTATCTGAAAAATAATATTGACATAGATAAGATTAAGAAGGCAAATTTAAAAGTAATATATGATGCGATGTACGGAGCTGGTCAGAATTTAATAAATCAATTTATGGAGATAAGACAACTGCACGGCGAAGTAAACCCCGGGTTTGGAAAAAATCCGCCCGAGCCGGTTCAAAAAAATCTTACGGAAATTTGTGATGATATGAAGACGGGAAAATATAATATAGGCATCGTTACGGACGGTGATGCAGACAGGATTGCTATCATTGATGAGCACGGAGATTTTCTTGATGCGCAGAAGACATTCGCATTGCTTCTTAAGTATTTGTATGAGAAAAAAAATATGAGAGGAAAGGTGGTAAGAGGATTTTCTACGAGCGAGCTGATTAAAAAATATTGCGAGAAGCATAACATCGAGCTTGTGACTGTACCAATAGGATTTAAACACATTTCGAAAATTATGATTTCAGATGATGTGCTGATAGGAGCGGAGGAGAGCGGCGGCATCGG
>JBBRTN010000247.1:0-4094 GCA_038244395.1 Ignavibacteria bacterium | reverse complement strand
CCTTTCTTCCTGTAGAGAGCCAGTATTACTTCGCAGTCGGATGCAGTCATAAATTCATAGTCACCGACTTCTTTTCTTAATTCCTGATGATTGTATATCTCTCCGTTGGCTGCAAGTATGAGATTTTTATCTTTGCTGTATAGCGGCTGTCTGCCCGATTTCGGGTCGACGATCGCAAGACGCTCGTGTGCAAAGATTACATTATCGCCGCAGTAAACTCCCGACCAGTCTGGTCCGCGATGGCGGACTTTCTTTGACATTTCAAGCACACTTTGTCTCAGATCTCTGACACCGTTATTCTTACTGAACACGCATACTATTCCGCACATAAATATTTTTTATTTTTGTTTATTCATTTCCTGCTCTCAATAAAAGGGAAGATATTAGATATTATATATATTAAGGAGTGTTAGTAAACTAATTTTAGGAAATTTATTTTCAATGGTAAATTACCCAATTCAAAAAATATTAACAATTTAAATAGGAGTCTTTCTTTCAGTAGAATTAGGATATAGGATATAGGATATAGTGATTTGTATTTCTTTATATTTTAATTTTTGTTCAGATTCGTTTCAGAGGGATGCCGAATAATTTAATAGTCCGGCTGGTGTTAAGATGATTTCATTGACTGCACGATGAGCTATTGTATTTTATGAACCTGCTTAATGTTTTTTGTATAATTGAAATTTTAAGATGAAATTTCAGATATTACAGAAATTTGTTTGAGAATTATAAATTTATGTTTAAAAATAAATTAATTTCAGATCGGCTGAAAGGACATAACCTTAATTTGCTTAAGTTTTATAGTGCACTATTAACGGTAGAAGTCCCGAGATATTAAAATCCGGTCAACAGCTCTCCTTGCCGTTATCCAAAAAACTTCGGAGCTAAATCATAATTTTATTATCGGGAAAATTAAACTGCTTTTGTTCCTAGTCCATTTGCCTTCTTAAAAAAGCCGGCTTCGAAAAATCATCATCAATATTTAAATCTTCAAATCCAAAATCATCATCAATTTCAATTTTAACCTTCTTCGGCGTTTCACTAAGATCTTCATTAAGTTTTATTTCTCTTCTGTCATATGCAGGCTTATCAAACTTTTTGAGGTCATCATGACTCGGCAGCGTAGTTATCTTTCCTTTGTTTGAATAATCAGAATAATATTTCTCATCCTTTTTCATTTCCTTCATCTCATCATTCACACCGTATTTTCCCTGCTTGTTAAATCCCGTTGCTATCACTGTTACCATTATCTCTTCACCCATCTTTGTATCCTCCACCAATCCGAAAATATATTTAGCATCTTCTCCTGCAGCACTCTGAATTATTTCGTTTATTCTTTCTATTTCCCCCATTGTAATATTTCCGTTGCTGCAGATATTGGACAACACGCACTTGGAGCCTTCTATTTTAATCTCATCAAGCACCGGATTTACAAGCGCATCATTTGCTGCCCGATCGGCTCTGTTCTCTCCGCTTGCCACGCCCGTCCCGATCATTGCATCGCCCATATCCTTCATGATTGTTCTTACATCAGCGAAATCAACATTTATCTCGCCGGTTTCCGTAATGATTTTTGAAATACCTTTTGTCGCATTATACAAAACCCTGTCGGCAAGTTCAAACGCCTGACGCTGTGTTGCATCTTTTGAAATGAGTCTCAGGATGTTCTGATTGGGAATTATTATCATACTGTCAACTTCATTCTTGAGTTTTTCCAGTCCTCTCATCGCAAGCTCCATACGAGGTCTTCCTTCAAAATGAAATGGCTTGGTCACAATTACCACAACCAAAGCTCCCAAGCTTCTTGCAATCCGGGCGACTGCCGGAGCTCCTCCTGTACCTGTTCCTCCGCCCATGCCCGCTGTAACAAAAACCATATCGCTTCCCGCAAGAGCTTCTTCAATCTCTGCTCTGTTTTCTTCTACAGCCTTAAATCCCAGTTCTTCCTCCATACCGGTCCCGAGTCCCTTTGTAAGGCTTCTACCAATCTGAATCTTAATTTCTGCCAGATTTTTTTCAAGAGCCTGGGCATCGGTATTTATCGCCATGAACTCGACTCCTTCAATGCCTTTATCAACCATTGAATTCAGTACGTTTCCTCCGCCTCCTCCTACTCCGACAACTCTTATCTTAGCTCCGTTGTGATTGTTTGTTACTAATTTAATTGCCATTTGTGATTTTCCTTTCTTATTTATTTATAAGAATGATTTTTTAAATTTTCTATTTTGATTTTTTTTATAAAACCTAACGATTAAGTTACCATTCACTTTTCACTATTCACTAATATCAAAGCTCATCAAACCATTCTTTCACTTTTGAAAAAATTCCTGTCATTGTTAATGATTTTCTTTTTCTGCTCTTTCTGATTTCTGTATACTTGCTGATATCATTCATCGTCTTTAACCTGTGAAGAACTAATCCTACACCTGTTGCAAAGATCGGATTCTCAACTTCTTTAATCAGTCCTCCGGTAAGCCCGGTCGGAATCCCTAGATTGACTTCCATTCCCAGTATATCCTCTGCTAATTCTTTTGTGCCTTTGATTAATGAACCGCCTCCCGTAATTACAACTCCCGCATGAAGCTCTTTTGCAATCTGTGAATTCTGAATTTCAATTGCTGATAACTCAAATATATCCTGCATTCTCGCCTGTATTATTCTGGCAAGTATGCTCTTGCTGGTTTTCTTAGGAATTTTTCCCTTGATTGATTCGACAATAATTTCTTCATCATTCAGAATCTCCGAAACCATTGCGTATCCATACTCGCGTTTAATTCTTTCGGCTTCCGTCTCTGAAATGCCGAGCGCTTCGACTATATCGTTTGTTACCAGGTTGCCCGCGATACCGATGCCTGCAGTATATTTTAAAACACCTTTCTTGAAAACAGCTATATCGGAAGTTCCTCCGCCAATGTCAATCATTCCAACACCAACCTTCTTTTCCGTTTCATCCAGTACCGAATAAGAAGATGCAATCGGCTCGAGAACGATATCATCAATATCCACATCGCAGCTTGTTACACATTTCGAAAGATCATCAATAGATGAGACAAGTCCTGTGATAATATTTACCTTTGCCTCGAGTTTTATTCCAAACATCCCTACCGGCGTTTCGAATATTCCGTCTTTGCCGTCAATCACATATTCCTGGGGAATTACATCTATTATTGTCGTGTCACTCGGCATCTTCATTATTTTAGCCTGCTCTATTAATCTCGCAATGTCTTCCTCCTGAATTATTCTGTCTGAATTATTAATTCCTATGATGCTGCTTGACTGAATGCACCGGATATAATGGCCTGCTATTCCCACCGAAACCGAATTAATGCTTACTCCTGAATTCAGCTCTGCTTCTTCAAGCGCTGCTTTTATTGACTCTGTCGTCTTATTCGGATTTACTACTATGCCCCTGTGAAGCCCAAATGACGGCGCTTTCCCGATTCCCAGTATGTCAATGCTATTGTCTTCCTTTACTCGCGCAACTATAACGCAAATCTTTGTCGTTCCTACATCGAGCCCTACTATAATTTCATCATCCGAAAAACCTGAATTCTTTTTTTTCCTTTTAGTTGCCATATCTTAATTATTTGAATTTACAATTACCTCATTGTTGTATCTTAAGTCCACATAGTTTATTTCTTTTTTCAACTGACTGTCAAGCAATTGTTTTATGTAACTGTCAAAAACTGCTAACTTATTAAGCAATAAATTCTGATAATCTTTATTCGATATGCTTTCCTTTTCTCTCGGCAAATAAAACGGACTCGAGTCTTCGGAAAGATAAATAATTATTTTATTACTGTCGGATAAATTTACTTCCGATATATTATTGTACAATGCCTTGCTCTCTTTATATGAATTCAAAATCAGGAACAGTGCAAGCCTTAAATCTTCTTTATTATATTTATTCGCCTGGACAGGGGTGTTCATAATTTTCACTCCGCTTATTATAGGCAAATCATAAAGCTTGGATGAATTCTTAAACGGAAATATTTCAAGCTCATCATCAATAAGCTTCAGCTCGTTCTCACCATTCAATATTGCCACAGGCCTTCTTTCAATTATATCGATTTTCAATTCTGACGGGAGCT
>JBBRTN010000246.1:0-4107 GCA_038244395.1 Ignavibacteria bacterium | reverse complement strand
TAAATATTTCAGCGGGAGGAGTGTCTGAAATACCCTTATACCTTTTTGAGACCTGCGGATTTCTGAGAGACAAAGAACTCAGTAAGATAAATATTAAAGAAGCAGTTGAAATTTCCCAGGCAGAAATCTCTCCCATCAGTGATGCCCGTGGAAGCAGTGATTACAAGCGTTTGCTTTTATCGAGGCTCCTCTTTACACATTTTATTACACTATTTCCTGAAATTATTCAGATAAAAGAATTAGTATGAAAGATTATGATTTAATACATCACGTCAGAGGTGAATCGCAGTTCATAGATGATATTAATATACCGGACGGAACACTCTTTGCATCTGTGTTTTATTCTCCGATAGCACATGGCAAAATCAAGAGTATTGATTTAAGCTATGCGAAATCAATGAAAGGCGTTAAAGAGATTTTTACTTATAAAGATATTCCGGGTGAAAATCAGATCGGCGGAATAATTCCCGATGAGCCTTTACTCGCGGAAAATGAAGTTCATTTCATCGGGATGCCCGTTGCAATTGTTATTGCAGAATCAAAATTTACAGCAAGAGAAGCTGCAAAAAATATCAAAATAGAAATTGAACCGCTTGAAATTATTACTGAACCAAGGGAAGCATTTAAGAAAGGTGAATTAATAATTCCTCCAAGAATTTTTACAAGCGGGAACATTCAAAATGCCTGGAAAGAATGCGCAGTAATTGCTGTAGGTGTGTGTGAATCTGGGGGCCAGGAGCATTTATATCTGGAGACACAGGGAGCATTTGCTTTTCCCGTCGAGGGAGGCGGAGTGAAAATTATCTCATCGACGCAGGGTCCTACTGCAGTTCAGAGAGCTGCATCGAATGTTCTCGGAATATCCATGCATAAAATTGAAGTCGAAGTGCTTCGACTGGGCGGCGGTTTCGGCGGAAAAGAAGACCAGGCAACTCCGTGGGCTGTAATGGCTGCGCTTGCTTCGCTTAAATTAAACAGACCGGTTAAATTGATTTTACCCAGACATGAAGATATGATCATGACAGGCAAGAGAAATCCTTACTCATCGGATTTTAAGATTGGACTTACAAATGAAGGAAAAATTTTAGCTTACGAAGCAACTTTCTATCAGAATGCGGGAGCTTCGGCAGACTTGTCTCCGGCAGTTTTGGACAGAACGCTTTTTCACTGTACAAACAGTTATTACATTCCAAATGTAAAAGCAACCGGATATTGCTGCAGGACTAATCTGCCTTCGAACACTGCTTTCAGAGGCTTCGGCGGACCACAGGGAAAATATGTTATTGAGTGCGCAATATATAAAGCGGCTGAAATTTTTGGAGTCGACCCTTCGGTTATTCAGAAAAAAAATTTACTGAACGAAGGAGATAAATTTCATTACGGACAAAAAGCTACGAATGTCCATACAAAAGGCACATGGAACATGGCAGAGAAAACATTCGCGACTGAAAATATAAAAGAAAGAATTAAAAAATTTAACGACGAAAACCAAAACTTTAAAAAGGGTTTTGCATTTATGCCGATATGTTTCGGCATCGCATTTACAAATACAAGAATGAACCAGGCGAATGCTCTTGTAAATATTTATACCGACGGGAGCGTAAGCTTCAGCACAGCAGCGGTGGAAATGGGACAGGGAGTAAATGCAAAAATTAAAGAAGTCATCTCAAGAGTTTTTTCTATCCCGCATGATTTGATAAAAAACGAACCAACCAATACTACCCGCTCCGCCAATACATCTCCTACTGCAGCCAGCTCAGGTGCAGACTTAAACTGCAATGCCGTTTACAATGCATGCAGTATTATTTTAGAGCGGCTGAAAAAATCCGCGCTGGATGAAACAGGCATGGATGATATTAGCAAAGTGGAATTAAAAAATGAAGCAGTATATTATGACGGAAAGAAAACAGGAATAAGCTGGAAAGAATTAATTGAGCAGACTCATTTTAAAAGAGTCAGTCTTTCTTCGCACGCCCATTATGCAACTCCCGGGATTCATTTTGACAGAGATACAAATAAAGGCAGCCCTTTTGCTTATCACGTTTACGGGACTGCAATTATTGAGGCGACAGTTGATTGTCTGCGGGGCATATATAAAATCGATTCTGTAAAAGCAGTTCATGATTTCGGAGATTCTCTGAATCCCGTTATTGATAAAGGTCAGGCTGAAGGCGCAATAATGCAGGGCATAGGATGGATGACTATTGAAGAAGTAATTTATAATAAGGAAGGAAAACTTTTATCAGATCTGCTTTCGACATACAAAGTACCTGACATACATTTTGCACCTAAAGATATTGAAATAATTTTTCACGGCGAGCCGAATCCCGTAGGGATTTTCAATTCAAAAGCGATTGGTGAGCCGCCTCTGATGTACGGTATCGGAGCATACTTCGCAATTCTTAACGCAGTTAAGGAATTCAACCCGCAAAAGGATTTTATATTTTCTTCACCCATTACTCCTGAAAAAGTACTAATGAGCCTATATAATCAAAATAATCAAAATAATCAAAATAATAAAAGTTGTAAAAAGGCTGAATCGAAAAACGGAGCAACGGAAATTAATGCTTCGAAGCCGGTTACAATTTAATTTCCCATGAAAGAAATTCATATATGGAATTTTATCCGCACTCATCTTGAAAAAAATAATTCAGTAATTCTTACTGCGGTTGTCCATCACGACAAAGGCTCGCCGGGAAAAGAAGGATTTAAAATGGCGGTTTCATCAAGCGGTGATTTTGCCGGATCCATTGGCGGAGGAGTTATGGAATTTAATGCGATAAAGAAGTGCAGGGAGATTTTTAGAAATAAATCTTACATCAATAAAATAGAAACTCTTTATCACAACAAAAAGAATTCGGTTGCCAGGTCAGGCCTGATATGCGCCGGTTCCCAGACAAACTTCACAGTTTCCCTTTTAAGAAAAGATCTCCCAACAGTAAAAAAAATTTCAGACTCCTTAAAACAAAACAAGAACGGTAAAATTATTTTCAGTCAGGGAGGAGTTTCCTATAAGCCATCAGGAAAAAACAGCAGCCTGTTTTTATTTACTTTCAAAAGCAGGGATAGCTGGAAGTATGAAGAGGCAACTGGAACCGGAAATATTGTTTATGTAATCGGGGCGGGACACGTAGGACTTGCTGTTTGCAGAATCATGTCATTGCTGGATTTCTATGTGATTGCCTTTGACAGCAGGGATGATCTGGAAACCATGAAGGAAAATAATTTTGCGGATAAAAAAATAATTGATGAATTCAAAAATTTAGGAAAAATAATAAAAGAAGATTCATATATCGTAATTGTGACGACAGGTTTTGAATCGGATAAAGAAGCGATAGAGCAGGTAATAAATAAAAGAGTAAAGTATATTGGTCTTATGGGAACGAAAGCAAAGATAAAAAAAATTTTTAATGAAGTTATAAAGAGCGGCACTAAAAAAGAATTACTCGAAAAAATTCATGCCCCGATAGGAATAGATATTAACAGTGATACTCCCGAAGAAATCGCCATCAGCATTTCAGCGGAAATTATACGCGAAAAAAACATGCACTCCGGTTAATTTTAAATTCATTTTAATAACATTTTGTGTTTCTTCTTAAACTCGTCAACCTGTTTCCCATGTCTCTTACTTAAAAAATTCAGTGTTGACTTCAGAGTTCTTTTTACTGCAATATCAACATCCGCTGCAAAATAATTTAAAATTTCTAATGCCTCGGCCGGGTACTTATTTCCGAAACTATTATTAAATGACATTATCACATTCCACCTGACATTTTCATCCCGGATTTTGCTCCAGATTTTTAATTTAGCAAGTGTTTCCTTTGAAAAATTATTTCCAAAGTATGAGCCCAGAATAAACGGACCGAGATTTTTTTTCACATACTTTGAATTATCAAACAACAATGGTTCAAGTATTGAAAACGCCAGAGAAAGATTTTCTTTATCCCTAAGACCAAGCGCCGAAAAAACTACTGCCCTTCTGATATTTTCCGAATGATGCTTTGTCAATTTCATTACATCCCCATAAAAATCCCTGTTGTAAAACAGCGTGTCAGCAAAGGCTGCTCCTGCATATTCCCGTACCTCCCAGTTTGTGTCTGCAGCTGT
>JBBRTN010000245.1:0-4129 GCA_038244395.1 Ignavibacteria bacterium | reverse complement strand
GATTTGTATTTTAACCGATGATAAGTTGTTTGCGATTCGTGATCCATATGGTGTAAGACCCTTATCTTTCGGGAAATTGTTTGACAGTTATGTTTTTGCTTCAGAGACTTGCGCCTTTGATATTATAAATGCTGAATACATCCGTGATGTTAATCCTGGTGAAATGATTGTTATAGACAGGGAAGTCGTCGAAACAGGAAAGGAAAAATCTTTTACATTCGGAAGTGTCGATAAATATAAACATTGTATATTCGAATACATTTACTTCTCAAGGCCGGACAGCACTGTATTTGAAGAGAAGGTCGATAAAGTCAGGAGAAAAATCGGAAAGAGTCTGGCACTTGAAAGTCCTGCTCCGGTCAAAGATAAACCTGAAGATAAAAAAGTTGTAGTGATAAATGTACCGGATTCTTCAAACACCGCTACACTTGGTTACTTCACAGAGATTGTGAAAACTAATAAAGATGCAAAGCACGAGATTGGATTAATACGGAGTCATTATGTTGGCCGGACTTTTATTCAGCCCGGGCAGGATAAAAGAAAGATGAAGGTTAAAACAAAATTTAATACAGTCAGAGGAGTAATCGAAGACCGAAAAGTTGTAGTAGTGGATGACTCAATTGTGAGAGGGACAACTTCAAAATTACTTGTTGATCTTATAAAGAAAGCCGACCCTAAGGAAATCCATCTGAAGGTTACCTCGCCTCCGATTATTTCCCCATGCTATTACGGCATGGATTTTCCCTCTGCGGATGAACTGATAGCAAATCAGCATAATCAGAATGTGGAAGAAATCAGGAAAGACCTGGGAGTGACGAGTCTGTCTTATTTGAGTATAGGTAAACTTCTTGAATCCGTTCCTTATAAAAATGAGAAGACAGATTACTGCACAGCCTGTTTTACAAAGAATTATCCGATTCAGATTGAAGGTCTTGAAGATATGAAAAAGGATCAATTCGACGATTAGAAATTTTCAATATATACTAAATATTTTTTAACCTTCAATTTTTATTGAGATAAATTTTAACTAAATAAACTTTCATGAATAAAGAAGAAAAACAATTTCATGCATCCCGAAGGAAAGAGTTTTCAAGACTCATAGGCAAGGATTCAATTGCCATAATCTTTGGAAGCACTCATAAAAATAAATCTTATGACGCGGATTTTCCATTTAAACAATTCAAGAATTTCCATTATCTGACAGGATTTATTGAAGCGAATTCCGCATTGATGATTGCCCCGGCAGGAATAAATCTTCCTCCGGGAAAAAAAGGCAACAATATTTTTGAAGCATTATATGTTATGAAAAAAGATCCGTTAATGGAGACATGGAACGGAAAGAGACTTGGTTTCGAAAAAGTAAAACCGGAACTTGGAATTGATATTGGATTTGAGAATGAATTATTAAGATTAATTTTATTCCCAAAATTTTTAAATAAGTTCAGAAAGCTCTATATTAATTTTGGTGAGATGATTAATTTAACCGGCGAAATGAAAAAAATACTTACGTTCTTTATGGAATCTCTGAACATCGTTGCATCAAATACAGAGGTCATAGATGTATCATATTTACTGGGTAAAATGAGGGCTGTAAAAACCGAGTTTGAAATTAAACAGATTAAACGGGCGTGTGAAATTTCCATAAAGTCTTATGACGAAACCTTGAAAATTATCAAGCCCGGTCTTAATGAAAGTCAGGTTCAGGCTAATCTCGAGTTCAACTATAAAAATAATGGAAGTAAAGAGAATGCGTATCCACCGATTGTTGCCGGTGGAGAGAATGCATGTGTATTGCATTACGACAGCAACGATCAGGTATTAAAAAACGGAGATCTTCTTTTAATTGATTCAGGAGCTGAATATAATTACTACTGCTCGGATATTACTCGGACATTTCCTGTAAACGGAAAATTTACAAAACTACAAAAATTGATTTATGAAATTGTTCTTAAAGCGAATGAAGAGTGCATTAAGAAAATAAAACCAGGTATAAAATTTTCTGAAATTCATAAACTGAGTGATGACGTTCTTGCCAAAGGTCTGAATAATGCAGGAGTCCTGAAGGATAAGATGGATATAAAAAAATATTCGGTTCACGGAGTTGGTCATCATTTGGGGCTTGATACTCATGATGCGGTTTCATCAAGCAGGAAGTTGAAGGAAGATAACGATACATTGGTGCCGGGAAATGTCCTGACAATCGAACCCGGATTGTATTTTCCTGCCGGGTCAAAGGGAATTCCGAAGGAGTTTTGGAATACCGGAGTTCGTATAGAGGATGATATACTTGTTACAAATAACGGAGGAGAAAATTTGACAAGGGGGATGATAAAAGAAGCGGGAGAGATCGAAACTGCGATGAGAAATTAGATTAGGGAGCACGGATTGTCAATCCGTGCTACAGTTTAAAATTACAATAACTCCATTTCCAATCAGACTCATTCTTAACCAAACCGGCTTTTACAGGATTATATAAAATGTAATTTATTATATTGAAATACTCCTGAGGATTTCTAATAATGTGATCATAGCTTTCTTCATGCCAGAATGAGCCTTCACGGTTAAGTATAATGTTTGATTGCCTTGCTGAATGTCGCTTCAGGGATTGCATTATCCTGTAAAACGGTTTATCAAACCGTTTTACATAAACCACCATATGTACATGATTTGGCATTATGCAAAAACAATTTAACCTGTACTCTCTTCCATCCCGGTATTTAATCGAGTCTGAAACAATTTTTGATATTCTGGGTTCGCACAAATAATTAATGCACTCTTTATTTGTATCAAGATATCCGTCAAATAGCCCGAAGTACTTTTTCTGAAGGTCATATAACTTTTTTGATTTCAGGCTTTCGGAGGTATTTAGATTTAAAATTATTTTTTTATTTGTGTAATAATATTTTTTTAGTTCAATGATAATTTCTTTTTGCAGTGAGCCGAACAAACGGAATGTGACAAAATAATAAGAATACTCCTTATTAATATGAGGAAGGTTTCTGCGGTAAAAATTTTTATTTTCCATAACCAAAGGATTTAAATAACCGGCATCCTTAGTCAAATTATTTAAAACTTAATCTGTAATCAAATTGTAAATTTTCAGGTTTGTGAAAATTTTAAAAGAATGGAATTTCCTTAACAAACTATTTTCATTATTAAATTTACAATCAAAACTAAATTAATTATTTTATTCTCCCAAAAATATTATAGATGTCATTAGACCTGAGCATATTAAATCCGGAACAGAGAAGAGCAGTTGAAGAAATCGAAGGACCCAGCATTATTATAGCCGGTGCCGGAAGCGGAAAGACCAGAGTACTCACTTATAAAATTGCTCACTTGCTCGAATCCGGAGTAAGTCCTTTTGAAATACTTGCATTAACTTTTACCAACAAAGCTGCCAGCGAGATGAAGGAAAGAATTTTTAAATTAGCCGGTTCGGGTTATGAGAGAATATGGATGGGAACGTTTCATTCAATCTTCGCCAGGTTGCTTCGCATTGAAGCCGAGTATATTGGCTTCACCCGTAATTTCACAATTTATGATAGTGACGACTCTGTCAGTTTGATAAGACAATTGATGGCAAATAATTCAATTGCTGCCGACAATCCCACGCCCAAGGGAATTCATAATGCCATAAGCAGTTTAAAAAATAAATTAATTCTTCCCGGAGAGTTCTCGCAAATTGCAAAAACTGGTTTTGATAAAAAAGTCGATGTGATATATCAGGACTACCAGAAAGCGTTGCTGAAGAATAATTCAATGGATTTTGATGACCTGCTTATTAAGCCCATAGAATTATTCAAAAGATATACTGAAATTTTAGAAAAATATCAGGAAAAATTTAAATTTATTCTTGTTGATGAATATCAGGATACTAACAAGGCTCAGTATATGATTGTTAAATTATTGTCGGATAAATATAAAAACATTTCAATAGTCGGAGATGATGCACAATCAATATATAAATGGAGAGGAGCTGAAATACAGAATATATTCGATTTTCAGGAAGACTTTAAGGAATGTAAAATATTTAAGCTTGAACAAAATTACCGCTCAACTCAGAAGATTTTAAGTTTAGCTGATAATGTAATAAAGCGTAACAGGAAGCAAATGGAAAAAAATCTCT
>JBBRTN010000244.1:0-4155 GCA_038244395.1 Ignavibacteria bacterium | reverse complement strand
CTGCGAATGGAGGTAAAATCTGCAACGCATTTTATTCAGTTATTTCTGATTTTTTTAATATAATGATCGGAGATAATATTTAGATACTATTTTTTTTTGAAAGGAGAAAAAGTTTTTAATAAAACATTTTTATAAACTTAAAAAAAAAATATCATGAGAAAATTTATTTTATTCTTATCAGTAGTATTTTTACTATGCTGTGCTAACATATTTGCACAGGTTTCAGATTATGTATTTTCAAATTTCCCGGGAACTTACACTGAGGTAGCCGGAGATACAGTAGCCAGGGCAACTCATACGAGTATTGATCCTTTCCAGCTTAATGACGTTACTTACGGTCCACTCGCACTTCCTTTTAATTTTGTGTTCAACTGTCTTGACTATAACAGTTATTTTATCAATTCAAACGGATTTATAACATTCGGTCCGACAGCACCAGCTCTTGCAAATTATGGTCCGATTACTTCTTCAGAAACTTATGAAGGAGCAGTAAGTGGTTTCGGACTTGATCTCATTGGAGTCTTTGGGACAACCGTCAACACAACGACAAGCAGCAATGTTCTGACAGGTGTCACGAATTTCAAAGGTGTTGTAGCGGGAAGAATGATTACGGCAGCAACGGCTATTCCGGCAAACACATTTATAACATCTTACAATCAAGTCTTGGGAACAATTACAATGTCAGCCGCAGCAACCGGCGCTCCTTTAAGCGGACTGGTTGTGCAAATAGCAGCCGGAAGTATAATAAGATCAACAGAAGGAGTATCGCCAAACAGAATTCACACTATACAATGGAAGAATTTCAGACAGTATATAATAATCGGAACGGATGATAATTTTAATTTTCAAATCAAACTGTATGAAGCAACTGCACAAATTCGGGTCATCTTCGGAAATATGGACAAAAATTCCGCGCCAGTCGCTTCCGTGTTCGGTCAGTTGGGTCTGAGAGGATTTAACAACACTGATTTTAATGACAGAACAAATTCTGTTACTTTAAATTGGGCGACTTCTACCCCGGGACTCACTAATGCTGCAACTATGATGTTAAGCGGTACGGTTTTTCCACCGTCAGGCTTTCAATATATCTGGACTCCGACCTGTCCGCTTCCAATCGAAATGTCATCATTTAATTCAATCATTAACAGAAGGGATGTCACATTAAAGTGGACAACAACTTCCGAAATTAACAACATGCGATTTGAGATTGAACGTTCAATAGTAAATGGTGAGTGGTCAGACGTTGGCTCAGTTCAGGGCAACGGAACAACACTTTCATCAATGAATTATATTTTTACAGACAGGAACCTAAATACAGGATCGTATAATTACAGATTGAAGCAAATTGATTTAAACGGTAACTTTCAGTATTTCAATTTGCACAATGAAGTTAATATAGGTGTACCAACAATATTCGATTTATCCCAGAACTACCCGAATCCATTTAATCCTTCGACGAAGATCAATTACGATCTGCCATTCGACGGTAGAGTCTCTTTGAAAATATTTGATATGTCAGGTAAGGAAGTTTCCACTATTGTGAATGAACTTCAGACTGCAGGTTATTATACGGTAAGTTTTAACTCCGGTAATCTTTCCAGCGGAATTTATTTCTACACTCTGTCTTCAGGTGCAACGGTTATAACAAAGAAAATGGTACTTATGAAATAAAGATATTTGTCCATGAAGTAAGATATAAAAACAATTTGCAGGTCCGGATTATAGAAATCCGGTCCTGCATTTTTATTAATAGTATTAATTAATTAGAGGAACGTCCTTTCGTTATTGAATACCAATAAAACAATATTAATTCTAATTTATAAAAATTTCATAAAAGTATTTTAATAAATATGAATTCAGCCCGCTTCTTTCTTTGTACTGCTTTAGTAATTTTATTTGTAATGCATTCTGAGAATAATTCATATTCGCAATCACGTGATATTTTGACCGAGCATATGGACACTACAGTAAGCCCCTCGCAGAATTTTTACAAATATGCCAACGGAGGATGGATTAAACAAAATCCGATCCCGCCTTCTGAATCGGAATACGGAATATATAATCTTGTAATGAAGGAGACTTATGACCGCATGAAAAATATCAGTGATGATGCGGCAGGCGATATGACATCAGTTAAGGGAAGCAACACTCAAAAGATCGGAGATTTTTATTTTACAGGAATGGATACTATTGCAATCGAAATACAGGGCATTTCGAAACTGAATCCCGAGCTTGACAGAATAAATTCAATTACGGATAATAAAAGCATATTCGAAGAAATTGCACGTCTTCAAATGATCGGCAGCAATCCTGTCGCCGGCATTTATATTTACCAGGATGCAAAGAACAGCGAAAAGACAGCACTGCACATCTGGCAGGGAGGAATCGGATTACCTGACAGGAATTATTATTTCAATAAAGATGAGCGCACAAAAAATATTCGCAGAGAATATTCCGGGCATATTTCCCGAATGTTTATTCTGCTTGGAGATAATGAAGAGAATGCGGAAAAGAATGCAAAGTCAATTATTAAGATCGAGACTAAACTTGCCGGCGCCTCCAGAAAACTCGAAGACCTGAGAGATCCTTACACGAATTATAATAAGATGACCTTAAGTGAATTGAATAAGCTAAGTCCGTCAATTAAATGGAAAGAGATTTTCCGGGATATGAATATTAACGGAATAGATTCTGTAATTGTAGGACAGCCTGAATTTTTTACTGAAGTTGAGAAAATTTTTAAAGAATTAAGTAACGAGGACTGGAAGGCTTATTTTAAATGGAATCTTATACATACATTCGCAACTTATCTGAGCAAACAATTTGATGATGAGAATTTTAATTTTTATGGTAAAATTCTTTATGGTACAGAGGAACACAGACCACGCTGGAAGCGGGTTCTCGATAATGAAGGAAATTATCTGGGTGATGCACTGGGACAGCTTTATGTACAAAAATATTATTCACCGGAGATAAAGAAACGGTATGAAGACCTTACGGATAAAATAATCGCATCTTATAAAAACAGGATTGAAAACCTGGACTGGATGAGCAATGCTACAAAGCAAAAGGCGCTTGAGAAACTATCAAAGGTAAGGAAGAAAGTCGGGTATCCTGATAAATGGAAGGACTATAGTTCAATGAATATAAGCCGGAGCTCATATGTTGAAAATATCATTCAGGGAAATCTCTGGTATTATAATTATTACTTAAATAA
This sequence comes from Ignavibacteria bacterium, assembly GCA_038244395.1. Taxonomy (GTDB): domain Bacteria; phylum Bacteroidota; class Ignavibacteria; order Tepidaquicellales; family Tepidaquicellaceae; genus JAGPCH01. Next base: position 938 of record JBBRTN010000244.1, on the reverse strand, counting down.
ACTCGGAAAGCCCGTTGACAGAACTGAATGGGATATAACGCCACAGACTTATAACGCATATTACAGTTCATCAAATAATGAGATAGTTCTTCCGGCTGCAATTTTTATTATTCCTGATTTTCCTGACTCGCTGATAGATGACGCAATTATTTACGGATATGCAGGAGCAGGAACTATCGGTCATGAAATCACGCACGGGTTTGATGATGAAGGACGACTGTATGATGAATCAGGAAATCTCCGTAACTGGTGGTCAAAGGAAGATGAGGAAATGTTTAAGAAGCGCGCACAAAAATATATTGACCAGTTTAGCAGCTATGTAGTGCTGGACAGCATGCATATCAACGGAGAAGCGACTCTGGGTGAAAACATTGCTGACCTTGGAGGACTGGTAATCGGACTTGATGCTTTCAAACAAACTGAGGAATATAAAAAGGGAGAAAAGATTTCGGGACTTACACCTGTGCAGCGTTACTTTCTGGGGTATGCTCTCGGATGGCTTGACAATCAGCGTGATGAATCACTTGCTTCACAAATCATGAGTGATGTACATTCACCTGCATTTCTAAGAGTCAACGGACCAATGTCAGACATACCGGATTTTTATGAAGCCTTTAACATTAAAGAAGGCGACCCAATGTGGAGACCTGATAGTTTGAGAGTAAAAATATGGTAAATATAAATAAGAAATTATAAGGTAAGACTATTGAAAAAGAATTGATTAATAATAAATTCTTCCAACTATGTCCAAAACGTTGCACCTTTAACTTTGAATTAAAAGCTTTCTACTTAATCCGCTGTGGCTGTCCAATAAGTCAATTTTCTGTATGCGCAACCTGCCTGCAACAGGCAGATTTTATGGTTGCGTTTTTTTGCCGGTTTCCGCAGGCATAAAGCCTGCGGCTACATTCAAACGATACTTATTGCTCAGAATTTTT
>JBBRTN010000243.1:0-4159 GCA_038244395.1 Ignavibacteria bacterium | reverse complement strand
CTTTGCTTTATAATTTTCTACAAGATGTTTTAGCTTGTCTTCATATATGTCATTCACAAATAATTTAGCTCCTTCCTCGAACAGGTATTTGCATAAATGTTTTCCAACGTTTCCGCCTGCTCCCTGTATAATTATTTTTTTATCCTTCAGAGAATCACTTCCATAAACCTCATTCACACATGCTTTTATCCCAACGAATGTTCCGTAAGCAGTGACCGGTGAAGGATCTCCGCTGCCGCCGACTTCTATCGGGACTCCTGTCACATGCCTTGTTTCCATCATAATGTATTCCATATCTTTTATACTTGTGCCTACATCTTCGGCTGTAATATATCTTCCCGATAAACCCTCAACAAATCTTCCAAACGCTCTGAATAATGCTTCGGTCTTCTGAGTCCTGGAATCACCGATTATAACAGCCTTTCCTCCTCCAAGATTTAAGCCGGCAACAGCAGCTTTATATGTCATACCTCTGGAAAGCCGGAGTACATCAATCAATGCTTCTTCATCACTCGCGTAATTCCACATTCTTGTTCCGCCCAGAGCAGGACCTAATGTTGTATTGTGAATGCCGATTATTGCCTTTAAACCCAGCTCTTTACTTGAACAAAAAACAACCTGCTCGTGGCCATAAGATTCAATCATTTCAAAAGTTGGAAAACTCGTTTTTTGCATGCTTATATTTATTTTATTTTATAATAACTTTAATTTTTATGCTGACTTCAGATTCTGGAACTGTTCGGGATTCAATGCTTTCCTGATGTAGATAAAAACATCGTCTACCGAAATATGCGCCATGCATTGCGGTACCTGGCATCCGTAATCATGACCGAGATAAAGACATGGACTGCAAAACTTGTCGCTTTGAATTAAAACTGCATTCTTATTATATGAACCCCATTTTACGGGGTTTGTCGGACCATGCAAGCCCATCGTTTTCGTTCCAACGCATGAAGCAATGTGAAGCATTCCTGTATTACTGCATACTATTAATTTCACTTTCTGAACCAGTGCAACAACATTATCCAATTGAAACTGACCGGCAGTATTTATAACATTTTTATTAATCCCTTCGGCAATTTCTCTGCATCGTTCTTCTTCATGAGTAGCACCGGTGATAAGGATTCTTATGTTGTCATCGTATCTGACAAGTCTTCTTCCAAGGTCAATATAATTTTGAACATCCCATTCTCTCGGCCTTCCGTTTTCACCACAGCCGGGATGCAGGCAAATCACTGTCTTCCCTGTAAGCTCATGCTTTTGCCAAAAATTATCTGCAAAAGTATAATCTTCTTTATTCAAAAAGTATTCTAATTTTTTATCCTCATCGGAGATATTTATACCGATAGGTACCAGCAGGTCAAGAAAATTCTCGAGTTCATGCTTATCCCTTAAATGGGGCACGACACTGTCATATCCGAAATGTTTAAGCTGACCTTCTGTTTTAAAACCAATTGTGTAATCGGCTCTGGCAAGCATCGTCATAATTGCATTAATCCTTTCCCACTGTCCGACATCAATTACAAGCTCATACTTTTCCTTTCTAAGGTCCAGTATAAATTTTATGAAAAGAAACGGGTTCCTTAAAAAGGAATGAACATCACAGTCAATGATTTTATCAACATATGGAATTTTTTTTATAACCGAATAATTAATTTGTGAGCAAATGAATGTTATCTGAGCATTGGGAAAATTCTTTTTTAAAGTTCTGAGCGTCGGAATCAGGAGAATTGAATCGCCAATGGCAGCCAGTTTAATTATCAGTATTTTCTTGATATTCTCAATGGGAATCCTCTTTTTCTTCTTTGTTAATAACGCTAAAAGAATTATTACAGGAATCCCAACATACTTATCAAATACACGGAAGATCGCTCTTCGCTTCATTATAACTTATTTCTGAAAAAAATATTTGTTTTTAATATACTTAGAAATGAATATATTATCAATAATAAGATTTTAATTAAATTGCATCCTAATTATACCAGGCTCATAGAGCATTCCATAAAAGCTAAGAAGTTTTCTTATTCGCCTTACTCAAAATTTTCTGTCGGAGCAGCTTTACTTACCGGAAACAAAAAAATTTTTACGGGGACAAACGTAGAGTGCGTTTCTTATTCTCTTTGCATGTGCGCCGAGAGGGTTGCATTTTCAAAAGCAATTTCCGAAGGTGAGAAGAAATTTAAAGCTATTGCTATTTCTTCGAGCAGTGATAAATATATTTATCCCTGCGGGGCATGCCTCCAGTTTATGAGCGAATTCACGAAGGACTTCGATGTAATAATTGTCAGATCAGATAAGGACTTTATAATCCGGAAATTATCGGAGCTGATTCCAAATGCGTTTATTAAATAATTCCTGAAGTAATTTTTAAAAATATAATGAACGAAAACTTACAAATACGAACTTTTAAAAAGACAGGACACATTGAAGTAATCTGCGGAAGCATGTTTTCCGGTAAGACCGAAGAACTTATACGAAGGATCCGCAGGGCAGAAATTGCGAGACAAAGAGTAAAAGTTTTTAAGCCAAAGATAGACAACCGGTACAGTGAATTTGAAATCGTTTCACATAACGAGCAGTCATATCCTTCCGAGGTAGTGCAGGATGCGGATGAGATTCTGGAAAAAAGTTTTGATGTCGAGGTCATAGGGATAGATGAAGCACAGTTTTTTGATAACAACCTTGTTACTGTTTGTCAAAATCTTGCAGACGGAGGTAAACGTGTTATTGTCGCGGGACTGGATCAGGATTACCGAGCGCAGCCATTCGAGCCGATGCCGCAGCTTTTGTCAATAGCGGAATACATCACCAAAACTCTTGCTGTATGCGTTATATGCGGGACTCCGGCAAACAGGACTCAAAGAATTTCAGCAAGCAACGAGCATATTCTTGTCGGGGCAAAAAACCATTATGAAGCAAGATGCAGGCTGCATCATTTTATAAATTCAGAATCGGAAAGAGAATTAGCCGCTGATTAATATTAATTAAAAATTAAATCCTTAATGAAAAAAAATCCTTACTCTGTATTAAATGTATTAATTGTATTAATTTTCCTGTCACTGACAATGTTATTCACCTGCGGAAAACAGGAGGCGCCTGTAGTTAAGAAAGAGAATACTTCACCCGTTAAAGCCGGGCTGGTATTTGATATAGGCGGAAGAGGAGACAAATCTTTTAATGATGCGGCATTCAAAGGACTGGAGACTGCTAAGGAAAAGCTTGGAATTGATTTTGAAGTTATAGATCCTGGTGACGGCTCAGACAGGGAATCCGCATTGAGAAAACTTGCGAGCAAGCCTGATATCGGACTGATTTTCGGTGTTGGATTTATTTTTACCGATGACATAAATAATATTGCAAAAGAATTTCCGGATAAAAAATTTGCCTGCGTTGATTATTCAGTTGATCCAACAAAGACAATCGCGCCGAATATACAGGCAATAGAATTCAGGGAGGAAGAAGGTTCATTTTTAGTAGGAGCTCTTGCAGCATATACAACCAAGACAAATAAAGTTGGCTTCATAGGAGGAATGGAATCTTCACTCATAAGAAAATTTGAAAACGGGTTTAAGCAGGGAGTAAAATATGCTAATCCGGAATGTGAAATATTGTCGGCATACGTGAGCGTATCGCCTGAAGGATTTAAAAATCCCGGTAAGGCAAAGGAGATAGCTCTAAGCCAGTATTCAAACGGGGCTGATATTATTTATCACGCTTCAGGACTTTCGGGACTCGGATTATTCGAGGCTGCAAGGGAGAAGAATAAGCTTGCAATCGGTGTAGATATGGATCAGGAAAAAGAAGCTCCGGGTTTTGTCTTATCAAGTATGGTAAAGCAGGTTGACCAGGCAGTGTTTCAGACAATAAAGGATTTCAAGGAAAATAAATTTTCAGGAGGGATAAAAACTTACGGATTAAAAGATAATGGAATTAATTATGTATATGATGAGGATAATAAAAAATTTATTACACCGGAAGTAAAAGAAAAGTTAGATCTGATAAGGAATAAATTAATTAACGGTGAAATAATTATTGATTTAAAATAACCCAATACCTTCTTCTTACTTCATTCAAGACTATTGAATAGTAATTCTAATATTCAGCCCGCCTTCATTAGACGTCCTCGGCACTGTAGTCACGGATGACTGCGCTGTAGGAG
>JBBRTN010000242.1:0-4204 GCA_038244395.1 Ignavibacteria bacterium | reverse complement strand
TGGGTAGACAATGTAATAGTGTACGGTTCTTCATCAATCTGTAATGATGCAGTAACAGGACCCGGCTTATATAACTGCAATTCAAAAGTATCATTAAATTTCACAGCAACACCTGGACCTGCACCTGTAGTAATATCACAATCTGGTGATAGAAGCTCCAAAAATCTAAAAGAAGTTATCAACACATTGAGAACTTTACCGACCGTATCAGGTGAAGTAACAGTTATGCCTACTAGCGTAACTGATAATCCAACAGGAGGAGTTGCAACAGTAACCGAATATGATAACAACGATCCGGGACAAGCCATTAACGTGAATACGACCGCGACATCAAACGACGGACTTGTTCATAATCCGGCAAATGTGTATAGTGATTTCTGGTTTACAGCAACATATACAGGTAATGACTATTTAGGATATGCTACATATAACATCAGCATAGATTACGGTTCATTGTTCTTCACAATGCCTGATCAATTATATATTGTAAAGAGAACTGACAGAACAGGAAACTGGACATGTTTAAATACAACCAGATCAGGAACTGTTCTTACAGCAGTAGGATTAACAGATTTCTCTGACTTTGCATTAGCAGGAACAGATCTTTTACCTGTTGAATTATCATCATTTGTTTCTACAATCAACGGAAGAAACGTTCAGTTAAACTGGACAACAGCAGCAGAAACAAACAATGCCGGATTTGATATAGAAAAAAAATCAACCGGATCAACAAACTGGTTAAGAATAGCTAATGTAACGGGACACGGAACATCCGCTACACAAAACAGCTATTCATTCACAGACAGAAACGTATCTTCAGGACAGTATAACTACAGATTAAAACAAATAGACTTAAACGGTAACTTTGAATACTTCAACTTAACAAACGAAGTAAATATAGGATTGCCTACAAAGTTTGATCTGTCACAAAACTATCCAAATCCATTCAACCCGTCAACAAAGATTAATTATGACTTACCGTTCGATGGTAAAGTAAGCATAACGGTTTTTGATATGTCAGGTAAAGAAGTAACGACACTTGTAAATGAAACCAAGACAGCAGGATATTATTCAATCAATTTCAATGCTTCTAACTTATCAAGCGGAGTATACTTCTACAGAATATCAGCAGAAGCAAACGGACAAAACTTCATTTCCACAAAGAAGATGATGCTCGTTAAGTAATTTCATAAAATTGTTAGCAGTTAACTTTTAGTTTTGTTAGCTGTTAATTAATAAAGATTCAATAAAAGCCGTGGAATGAAAATTTTCACGGCTTTTTTATTTTTATTTTGCAGAGAATATTTTTACATGATTTTGTTAGAATTTTGTTAGGATAGAAATTATATTTAATGGTAACTTTATTTAAGCTAAAACTAAAAATAAGGAAGAACCCAAATCTGCTTTATTAAAACGTAAAACACTTTATGTTTTCAGTATTGAATTTGTTAATTAAAATCCACCGCAATAATAATTAACTATTTTCTAAACTTAAAATCAAAAAACAATGAAAAAAATCATTTTGCTTTTCTGTGTTTTTGTTTTAACTACCCCCAAAGTTAATTCACAGATCTTTACAGAAAATTTTATTTACCCTGCTATTCCACCGACCATACTTTCTACTACTCCGCCATGGAACGTAGCTTCCATAGGAATAAATCCTATACTGGTGGATGTACCGGGAGGATTGATTTTTCCTTTCTACTCCGGTTCCGGTATTGGTAATGCAGTAACTTTACTTACCTCAGGTGAAGATGATTCAGCCAGCCTGTCATCAGTACAGACATCAGGAAGTTTGTATTCTTCCTTCATGGTCAATGTAGCCGCAGCTCAGAGTACAGGAGATTATTTTTTCGCACTTAGTACAACCGGAAATGGATTTGATTCACGAGTTTATATAAGACCTTCCGGGGCCCTTGGCTTCAACATAGGAATTCAGAAAGCATCTAGTTCATCCATTGATTATGCTCCGGGTGATTATGCATTCCTTACAACGTATCTGGTTATAGCTAAATATACATTTGTCCCGGGAGCAGGAAATGATCAGGTTAGTCTTTTCGTTTTTGATCCATCCTCTCCGCCTCCGGCAACAGAACCGCCACCGACAGTAGGACCTATTACACCTGCCGCTGGGACTGACGCAATAAATTTATCCAGAGTGATATTAAGGCAGGGAAGTGCTTCGCTGTCACCAAATTTAATTATCGACGGAATTATTGTTTCTACAACATATGACAACAGTTTACTACCGGTCGAGCTGTCTTCATTCGTTTCGACTGTAACAAACAGAGATGTGACCTTGAACTGGTCAACAGCTTCTGAATTAAATAATTCAGGATTCGGAATTGAAAGGTCATCTGCTAACGGAACATGGTCCTCAATCGGAAATGTAAACGGAAACGGAACAACGAATTTAACAAGCAGTTATTCATTTACTGACAGGAATTTATCTTCGGGTATATATAACTACAGATTAAAACAAATTGACTTAAACGGTAACTTCCAATATTTTAATCTCAGCAATGAAGTCAATGTCGGTGTTCCTTCTAAATTCGAATTATCACAAAATTATCCAAATCCGTTTAATCCATCTACAAAAATTAATTATGACATACCATTTGATTCAAAGGTAAGCATAAGGATTTTTGATATGTCGGGAAAAGAAGTTTCTTCATTAGTGAATGATGTAAAGACTGCAGGATATTACACAGCGAACTTTAACGCATCCAACCTCGGAAGCGGAGTTTACTTTTACACAATATCAGCAGAATCAAACGGACAGAACTTTGTATCAACAAAGAAGATGATACTCGTCAAATAATTTTATAAGATTATTAACAGTTGACTTTTGGTTTTGTCAGCAGTTAATTATTAAAGATATAAAAAGCCGTGGGATGAAAATTTTCCACGGCTTTTTTATTTATGAATGGAAGAGGTGAGGACAGTTCGGGTTTCCGCTAATCGTATTCTTAAAAATATATACCAATTAAAAAAATCAAATACTATATTTCTCTAAATGAAAATACTGATAACGGGAGGCAGCGGATTGCTCGGACAATATTTGAATATTATTCTTTCGGAAAAAAATGAGATTCTGACTGTCTGTAATTCGCACATGGGAAATTGCGGAGAATATAACAGTATAAATTGCGAGCTCACCGATTTTAAAAAACTAAATCAGATTATATTTTCTTTCAAGCCTGAAGTAGTAATTCATACTGCGGCAATATCCCGTCCGGAAATATGTGACGAACTGCCTGAAGAATTTGTGGTCAATGTGAATGTAGTATCTTCCAAAACAATTGCCGAAAGCTGTGACATTATAAATGCAAAATTAATTTTCACTTCGACTGACCTTGTGTATGACGGGGATGCCGGGCAAATGCTTACGGAAGAATCGGAATTGAAACCGGTTTCGCTTTATGCCGAAACAAAAATTGCCGCCGAGAAAGCGATCATGAATACTTTTGAAAATTATATTATACTTCGGACTTCTCTTTTATACGGATTAGGACTGAATCATTCTGTCAATAATTTTCACAATATGTATTTCAGTTTCATTGCAGGTAAGTCGGTGAAATTATTTTATGACCAGTTCAGAACACCACTGTCCCTGAGGGATGCAGCCTGCCTGATTGCGAAGCTTATGGAAACAGAAGTTAATAATATTATTCTAAATTTCGGCGGCGCTGAAAGAGTCTCGCGTTCTGAGCTGGGAGAAAGGTTTTGCGAGGCAGGAAACTTTGATAAATCATTGATAGAAATGACATCAATGTATGAACAATGTATGATGGATAAACTTCATAAGGTAAAAGATGTTTCTATGAATACGGAAAAATTAAAGTCTCTTGGCTTAAAGCAAAAAAGCATTGAGGAATCAATAATTGAAATAATCGGCGATTTAAATTTAGAGGCGGTCAGCATATAAAATTTTATGAAATTAAGTTTTTTAGGCGGGATCAGACAACTTTGAGGGCGAGCGGAGCGTATCTTCATTTACATCGTCTATAATCTTTTCCGTGGTTCGCTTTCCGAAATTTGTAATAGGTGCAATATGAATGAGCAAAAGGAATGTTTATATGAATTTGAATCTTTTCGGGTAGACGCGCTCAAGCGACAACTCGCGCGCGACGGCGGAGAAATCGTTCCGCTCACGTCGAAGGCTTTCGAGGCGCTGCTTTTTTTAGTCAGGCATCGCGGCGAG
>JBBRTN010000241.1:0-4227 GCA_038244395.1 Ignavibacteria bacterium | reverse complement strand
TTAAATATAAACAACAGCGACGCTGAGTTAATAGAAGCATTTTTAAATGGAAACCAAAATGCTTTTAACCTGATTGTCAGGAAATATCAAAAAAAAGTTTATTGGATTGTCAGGAAGATGGTCTTAAATCATGACGACGCGGATGACATTACGCAGGAAGTATTTTTAAAATTGTACCGTTCGATCGGCGACTTCCGCGGGGAATCAAAATTTTTTACTTATATATACAAAATTTCAATTAATTATTCACTCAACCATTTAATAAAAAATAAAAAAATGATTACCAGGCATGTAAGTATTGATTACGCAGAACCTGTATCTCATTACAAAAGAGCGGATGACGAAATGGATGCGGCTCAAAAAACAAGACTCCTCGAGGAAGCAATTGAAACCTTACCCGAACAGCAACGCGCAGTTTTTAATATGAGATATTATGATAATCTTACCTATGAAGAGATAGCGGGAATCCTCAATAAATCTGTCGGCGGCATGAAAGCAAATTATTTTCACGCAATAAAAAAGTTATGGAAATTTTTAAAAGGGAACATTAAATTTGAATCTCTTGAAGTAAATTAAATAATAATCATGAATACAAGTGACAAAATGGAAGGTCTGATTTTAAATCTTCCCGATTATATTTCAAATAATATCAGCGATATAAATTTGAAATCACAGATCGAGACAGAATTAAAAATTAATCCGGTTTTTAAAAATGAGCATGACGAACTGGTAAAGACTTTCAGCTTTCTGAATTCATCCGAGCTTGAAAGTCCTTCGGAAAATTATTTTAATAATCTTCCGGTAAAAATAAATGAAAGGATCAGTGCAGGCGAAAACTCCGGAAAATCAACCATTGCAAGTTATCTTGACAGGTTAAGCACTCTCTGGAAAATTCTGATACCGGCAATTCCCGTAATAATTATTGCGGTTGTTTTAATGAATAGACCGGACACAAATGAATCTAATATTAGTAAAGAAAATGTACAGACTGAAATTACAAAAGATATGACCGCAGAGGAAAATAAAAATTCTACAGAGAATAAAACTGAAGAGCTAAAAACAGAATCTAATAATAATAATAGTAATTCTGAAGTTCAACTTCCTGGAAGTGGTATCACACAAACCCATTCACCGGACATCAGATTAAAGAAAAATAAAACAAACCCCGGTAACATAAAGGGTAAAATTAATTTAAACCAAACAGAAAATCAGTTTGCAAGTTCTACTCAGGAGTCATTAAATAATTTAATATCTGAAAATACTGAAGCTACCGAAGAGGAGACAGCTGAATCTGATGAAGACGTATTCTATACAGGAGATAATACTGAAGAAGATCTGGAAGATGAATTCTTTGATATGCCTCAGGATCAGCAGCAGGAAATAATTAATAATTTAAAAAAGACTCAAATTTAAATTTACCATGAAAATACAGAGAGTAACATTTATTTTGATTTTGTTGATTATAGCCGCTGCAAATTTTTCAGTGGCTCAAATTGATAACAACAACAAAAGGCAAACCAAGAATGGCATTGACAGCATCATGCGTCAAAAGGTTATGGAAAATCTAAACCTTGATGAAAGTACCACGGAAAAGTTTATGAATGCGTATAAATCTAACGTCAAAGAATTAAGAAACCTTAACAAGCAAAGAAAGGAAAAGATTGATGACATAGAGGCTGATCCAGGTGCGGCAGATATTGATTCTAAGCTGGATGGAATACTGGATATTGAATATAAAATGGTTGATCAAAGGAAAAGTTTTTTAACTGAGCTGAAGACATTTCTTACATCCCGGCAGATTGCCGAAAGCATTGTCTTAAAAAAGAACCTTGAGAAAGAATTCAGGAAGGAAATCATGAAACACAGAAGACAGCAAAGGAAAAATGATGACAGTAACGATAATGAACTATACAAATAAAATAAAATAAAATAAGATAAGAAAGTAACATAAATAAGAAATTACGAATCACATAAAATAAAAAAACCTCTGCATAATTTACAGAGGTTTTTTATTTAAGCATAAAAATTTCTTTATTCTTATTCTACCGTAACACTTTTTGCCAAATTCCTGGGCTGATCAACATTGCACTCCCGGGCTGTGGCAATATAGTAAGATAAGAACTGCAGCGGTATACTGTTAAGGATAGGAGAAAATATCTGCAGCGTATTCGGGACTCTGAGTATATAATCCGAATAGTTGCTTATTTCATCATCATCTTCCGTTGCAATGGTAATGATTTTTCCTCTTCTTGCTTTTATCTCTTCTATATTGGAAATGATTTTATCATATGATTTATCTTTTGGAGCGATAAACACCACAGGCATATTTTCATCTATCAGCGCAATCGGTCCGTGTTTCATTTCCGCGGCAGGATATCCTTCAGCATGAATATAAGAAATTTCTTTTAGCTTCAGCGCACCTTCGAGTGCAACCGGGAAATTAAATCCTCTGCCAAGATATAAAAAATTTTTGGAGTCTTTAAACTCGTCTGCAATGAATTTATAATCATTTCTTTTGTCTATAATCTTCCTGATTTTTTCGGGAAGAATCTTCAGCTCCTTTGCAATATTTTTGGACTCTTCATCTGAAATTGTTCCTTTGATTTTTCCTATCATTAATGTAATCAGCGCAAGCGACATTAGCTGACAAGTAAATGCTTTTGTAGATGCAACCCCGATTTCCGGACCAGCGTGAATGTAAGTTCCCGCATCCACTGCCCTTGCTATAGTGCTGCCGACAACGTTCACAATTCCGATAGTTGTAGCCCCAAGTTTCTTAGCTTCCTTTAATGCAGCAAGAGTATCGGCTGTCTCACCGCTCTGACTTATAAAAATCACAACATCATCTTTATCTATTATAGGATTTCTGTAACGGAATTCGGATGCATATTCGACTTCCGTGGGAATTCTGCAATACTGCTCCAGCATATATTCACCAACTAAACCCGCATGCCATGCAGTCCCGCAGCCAGTTATAATTATCCTCTTTGCATTTACCAGTTTATCTTTTACATTATCAAGGCCGCCGAGTTTTACCACACCCGTCTCAAAATTAATTCTTCCGCGGTATGTATTCTGAATTGCGTCCGGCTGCTCACAGATTTCTTTCAGCATAAAATGTTCGTATCCGCCTTTTTCAATTTCCTCAAGATCATATTCAATTCTCTGGACTTCACGGAAAATATCCTCGTCCTTTATAGTCTTGATCTGAAAACTGTCTCTTTTCAAAATAGCAATCTCGCCGTCTTCAAGATATATAACGTTCTTCGTATAATTTATAATGGCTGCTGCATCGGAGGCAACTATAATTTCGTCCTTTCCAAGCCCAAACATCAGAGGACTTCCCATTCTTGCAATGATAATCTTATCCGGCTCGCTCCTGCACAGGCACGCAATACCGTAAGTTCCTTCCACTTCAGTAAGAGCTAGTCTTACCGCAATTTCAAAACTGTTTTTTTGCTTGTAATGATATTCTATAAGATTTGCCAGTACTTCGGTATCTGTATCAGTGGAGAAGGTAAATCCTTCAAGAGAAAGTCTCTTCTTTAGTGTTGCATAATTTTCAATTATTCCGTTATGAACAATAGTAATATTTTGAGTCATATCAAAATGAGGATGAGCATTATTATCATTAGGCTCACCGTGAGTGGCCCATCTCGTGTGACCAATCCCGATTTTACCCTCGAGAATCTCTTCATTAAATTCTTTTTCTAATTCCTTGACTTTACCTGCTTTCTTATAATAATTAATGTTGTTCTCATCATTTATTATTGCTACGCCTGCAGAATCATAGCCCCTGTATTCAAGTCTTTTTAATCCGTCAAAAATAACCTTTAAAGAATTTCTTTTTCCGATGTAACCTACAATACCACACATGTAATTTTCTCCTTAGTTGAATAATTGAATGAGTTAAACTTAAATCTATTTTATTAAAAAGTAACCGGTATTATCATACAAATAATTTATATTTTTTTTAAAAAAATCCTGTGCCGAAAAAGGGAGTCGAACCCTTACAAGGTTTAATCCTCGCCGGATTTTGAGTCCGGTGCGTCTACCAGTTCCGCCATTTCGGCAAATAATTTCGCCGGACATAAATTAAGTATCATAGAGAGTTTATTCAACTCATTTAAAATAATGGTAAGTGGTCTGAACCTATAGTGTCCAAAATAAATTTATTGTTCCCATGTCTGAACACTTATTTACTATTTTAAAAAAATTAAAAGAGTT
>JBBRTN010000240.1:0-4238 GCA_038244395.1 Ignavibacteria bacterium | reverse complement strand
TAAATAATACGCCTTTATTTTCTCCGCAATTGCAAATTACGTTACATTTATAATACTTCGGATGAAATTCTTTTTTCATATAAACTGCCTTTCTTGTTATTTATTACAAAAATATCAAATTGGGCTCTGAGTTTCAAGAGGAAATTATAGTTTATTGAAAGGAGCAAGTTTCCAAAGCCATTTCAAAATTATCATTTCTATATATATGGAGTATTTGGAGTTCATTTCTTTAAATTCCATATAAACTAATTTATATTTTATTTAAATTCACAAAAAATAAACTGAAGTCCGCATATTGAAGAAAATCATTTCCGTTGTGGGAGCCCGCCCAAATTTCATGAAGATGGCTCCGATCCACAAGCAATTACTCAAGCATAAATCGAAAACAGTTCACAAGATAGTTCACACCGGCCAGCACTATGATGAAAAGATGTCTGATATATTTTTAAAGGAGCTTGAGCTTCCGAAACCTGATATTTATCTCGGCGTCGGTTCTCGTTCGCATGCGGAAACAAAGGCGCATATAATGGTCGAATTTGAAAAAGTATTATTAAAGGAAAAGCCGGATTTAGTTTTAGTGTACGGTGATGTGAATTCCACTACAGCGGCTTCTCTTGTCACTTCAAAAATTTTAAATGAAAAGGGAAGACCGGTTGCAATCGCTCACATAGAGTCCGGCTTAAGAAGCTTCGACAGGACAATGCCGGAAGAAATTAACAGGATGGTAACGGATGTGCTTTCGGATTATCTTTTTGTTACCGAGCCAAGCGGCGTAAGGAATCTGAAAAGAGAAGGAATTGAAGACAGGAAAATTTTCTTTACCGGTAATACAATGATAGATTCACTGAAATTTTATCAAAAGAAAATCGAGAAGTCGGAGATATTAAAGGAACTCTGTTTGTCAGTTAAAAATTATGCTCTCGTAACTCTCCACAGGCCGTCGAATGTCGACAGTAAGAAAAACCTGAATAAGATACTTAATATTTTCAAAAGCATAAACAAAATTAATCCTGAGCTCGATATTATTTTTTCCGTTCATCCTCGGACGGTAAAGATGCTTGAAAAATTTAAGCTCAAAAACTCCTTCGAAGAAATTAAGAATCTTATAATCGCTGAGCCATTCGGTTACTTTGATTTTCTTAAATTAACCGGCAGCGCTAAATTTTTACTGACTGATTCCGGAGGTATACAGGAAGAGACTACATATCTGCATGTTCCCTGCCTTACATTGCGGGAGAATACGGAGAGGCCTGTCACTGCCGAGCTCGGGACGAATGTTATCTGCGGACTTAATGAAAATTTAATTATCAGAAAAATAAGAGAAATCGAGTCGGGAAAATTCAGGAAAGGAAAGATACCAAAGCTGTGGGACGGTAATGCCGCGGAGAGAATCGTAAAGGTTCTTCTGGCTAAGATTGCGAAACCGGACTGAGAATATTTTTACAAAACAAGTTATAGGAATTTGAAAACGTCAAAGCTGAAAAAAGTAATAGCAAGACTCGATGAATATTTCGGAAAACCATTTGATCCAAAAAAAGATCCGCCGTCTGTTCTTGATGTTCTTATCGCAACAAAGCTTTCGCAGAATACGACGGATAAAAGTTCATTCAAAGCTTTTACAAATATAAAGAAGAAATTTAAAAGCTGGGATAAAGTTGCTGAAGCTGATTTGAATGATATTAAAGATTCCATAAGAGTCTGCGGGCTTGCGAATACAAAAGCGAAGAACATTAAGGAAATGCTTCTTAAGATGAAGGAGAATTACGGCAAGCTCGACTTTACTTTTATGAAGGATTTTGAGAATGAAAAAATCTATGAAGAGTTTCTGCAGTATGACGGCATCGGGGTAAAGACAATTTCATGCGTTTTGATTTTCGCATTGGGAAGAGACGCATTTCCCGTGGATACGCATGTTCACAGGGTTTTGAACAGGCTCGGAATTGTTAATACTTATTCCCCCGTAAAGACTTTTGAGCAGGCGGTAAAAATGATTACGGAAGGAAAGATGTACGAGCTTCATGCCAACCTTATAAAATTCGGGAGAAATATATGCAGGTCAAAAAATCCTTTGTGCAGTGTTTGCTTTTTGTATGACCTTTGTGATTTCAAGGAAAAGAAATTTTACGCCTTGAAAGAAATTTCTTTAAAGCAGGCTGAGAATAATTTTATAATTTTAGAAAATATCTGAACGGAAAAATATAAAACGATGATTGAGTGAAACTCGATAAAAGTAAAATACAAAAGATACTCGTGATAAAATTTGGAGGCATAGGCGATATTCTTCTCGCTACTCCCGTTTTACCGAATCTCAAAAATTATTTTCCCGATGCTGAAATAAATTTTCTTACACTGCGGCATTCGCGTGACATTCTTATTGACAATCCTTACCTGTCACGGGCTTTTACATACGATCCTAATGAAGACAAGTCATGGTGCCTCATTAAGAATATACGCAGTCAAAAATATGATCTCGTTATTGACCTTTTTGGAAATCCCCGAACAGCGCTCATAACTTTCCTGAGCACTGCAAGATACAGGTTCGGATTTGACTTCAGGGGAAGAAACTATGCTTATAATATAAAAGCAAAAGGAAGAGGCGGCGAAGTACATAATGTAGAGTTCAATCTTGATGCTCTGCGCTCACTGGACATTCCGATAGTTTCGAGGAAATTATTTTTGCCCGTAAATATTGTTCATGAGGAATTTGCAGATGAATTTATAAAGGAAAATAAACTTGGCACAAAAAAAATAATCGGAATTTCAAAAACCGGCGGCTGGGAATCAAAGAGATACAAGGTGGATGATTACATCGTGCTCATGAACATGCTCAATAAAATTTATGATATTAATTTTATTTTGTTCTGGGGAAATCAAAAGGAAAAAGACGATTGCGAGTATATAAAAAGTAAAATTCTAAAATCCAATGCTTACGTTATTCCCGAAAGTCCGATCAGATATCTCGGAGCGATTATTAAAAAATGTGATCTTGTCATCGGGAATGATTCCGGACCGCTGCATATCGCAGTGGCAATGGGGGTTCCCACGCTCGGCATTTACGGACCGACAAATCCGAAATTGCAGGGACCTTACGGCGAAAATAATTTGTCCATTGTAAATGAGAAACTCGACTGTCTGTACTG
Organism: Ignavibacteria bacterium; assembly: GCA_038244395.1. GTDB lineage: Bacteria > Bacteroidota > Ignavibacteria > Tepidaquicellales > Tepidaquicellaceae > JAGPCH01. Next base: position 1,098 of record JBBRTN010000240.1, on the reverse strand, counting down.
CAATCTTCTTGACTGTCCGATCGGGAATATCTGCATGACGGAGTTGTCAAAGGATAAAATTGCAGATAAAGTGAAAGAGCTTATCCTTATAAATAATATTCAGCTGCCTGCTGCAGGCGGGTAATGTCCGTTAAGGAACGGAACAGACTGACAATAGCTCACGATAGCTTTGCGACTAAATTTTTTTTATTTAAATATTAAATGCAGATATATATTTTCATAACCGAATTTTAAAAAATCATGGCAAAAGAAAAATTTCCCAAAGGCATACCTTACATAATCGGAAACGAACTGGCCGAGAGATTCAGCTATTACGGGATGCGCGCAATACTCGTGGTCTTTATGACACAGTATCTTATGAGCAGCGGCAGATTAAATCCAATGAATGACAATGAGGCGACAACATGGTATCATTTGTTTACAATGGCAAATTATTTTTTCCCAATTTTAGGAGCCATAGTAGCTGACGTATTCTGGGGAAAATACAAAACAATCATTTTACTTTCGATTGTTTATGTCCTTGGTCATTTAGCTTTAGCCATAGATGAATCGAGACTTGGTCTTTCGATCGGCCTGACATTAATAGCAATCGGCGCAGGAGGAATAAAGCCCTGCGTTTCCGCGCACGTAGGCGACCAATTCGAGGAGAAAAACAAGACATTGCTGGAAAAAATATTCGGCTTCTTTTACTTTTCGATAAATCTCGGCGCTGCTATTTCGACTTTGCTGATACCTGTGCTTCTTGAAGATTACGGACCTCATGTTGCCTTCGGTGTTCCGGGATTACTGATGATGATGGCAACAATTGTTTTCTGGAAGGGAAGAAAGGTCTTCATTGCCATTCCTCCCGTTGGATGGAATGAATATAAAAAAGATATTCTGAGTCCGCAGGGAAAAAAGGCAATCTGGAACCTGAGCATAATGTATATTTTTATTTCAATCTTCTGGTCGCTGTTTGATCAGACAGGTTCTTCATGGGTACTGCAGGCGGAAAAAATGGACAGGATAGTAAACCTGGGATTTACAAAGTTTGAGCTGCTCGCATCACAGATACAGGCAATCAACCCTTTGCTGATAATGTTATTCATTCCTCTTTTT
>JBBRTN010000239.1:0-4256 GCA_038244395.1 Ignavibacteria bacterium | reverse complement strand
TAGTCGGATGCCTTGATACTCCATCCAGCGGAGAATATTTTCTTAACGGAAAAAATGTAAGTGAGATGGATGATGACGAGCTTGCCGAGATCCGCAACCGGGAAATAGGATTTGTGTTTCAGACATTTAATCTGCTCGCAAGAAGCGATGCTCTTCATAATGTAGAGCTTCCATTAATCTACGGGGGAATTTCTAAGGCAGAAAGAATTGAAAAAGCCGAAGAAGCTTTATATAATGTCGGACTCGAAGACAGAATGAAACATAAACCTAATGAACTGTCGGGAGGACAGAGACAGAGAGTTGCTATTGCCAGAGCATTGGTAAATAACCCGTCTATTATTCTGGCTGATGAACCTACCGGTAACCTTGATTCCAAAACCGGTGAAGAAATAATGGCATTGCTGGAAGAGCTCAATCAAAAAGGAAATACGATTATTATTGTAACTCACGAAGAAGAAATTGCCCAGCATGCTCACAGGGTTATTAAGATCCGTGACGGTACGATTGAGAGTGATACTTTGAGCCATAAAGGAATGGCTAAAGCAGGAAGAAATGAAATTTTAATGGAGGAATAAATGAATCTTTTTTCGGAAATAAAAGAGAACATTGTAATATCATACAAAGCGATAACTTCCAATAAGCTGCGTTCCTTCCTGGCTACTCTCGGAATTGTAATAGGAATTACTTCAGTAACTTTAATGCAGACAGCAATAGAAGGGATTAACAGGGCATTCGAGAAAAGTATTGCAGCTGTTGGAGCCGATGTATTGTATGTCCAGAAATTTGAATGGTTCGGAAAAGAAGACTGGTCATTCTACAGAAACAGGAAAGATATTACGATGATACAATATGATTATCTTAAAAAGAATGCGCAATCGGCTGCTGTTACATGTCCTTCTGTAGGAGGCAGCAGGACTTTAAAATTTAAGGATTTTGTTCTCGAAAATGTTTTTGTACTGGGGACTACCTTTGAGTATCAGGAAACTTTCGGACTTAATCTTGAGGAAGGCAGATTCTTTACGGAAAAAGAATCCGACGGCGGGTATCCAGTTTGTGTGATTGGAACAGACATCATGAAATCTTTTTTTGATAACACTGATCCTGTTGGCAAGACAATTAAAATCGGATCTTACTCGTTCAGAGTAATCGGAGTTGTAGAAAAGCAGGGGAGCCTGCTGGGGCTATTCAGCCTGGACAATCGTGTAATAATACCAATAGACAGATTCTTCAGATTATTCGGAGGCAAAAGAGGTTTATCAATAAATATAAAAGCCGGCGATATTAATAATATGGATGAGACGAAGGAAGAAGTAATTTCAATTATGAGAAAGGCAAGGAAAGTCCCGTACGGCGAGCGTGATGATTTCGGAGTCAACCAGCAGGAAGCATTTAAAACAACTTTTGAAAGCCTGACATCATTAATAAAAATTATTGGAACACTCATCACTTCACTTTCTCTTATTGTTGGTTCAGTAGGAATTGCAAATATAATGTTCGTTTCTGTAAAAGAGAGAACGAAGGAGATTGGGATAAGAAAAGCTATCGGTGCAAAACGCAGGACAATCTTACTCCAGTTTTTAATTGAATCATGCTCGATATGTCTGCTTGGGGGTGTAATAGGAATTTTGATTTCATTTCCAATCAGTTTAATAATTAATGCATTTGTTTTGCCGACGGCAATGCCTCTATGGGTAATAATTCTTGCTTTATTTGTTTCGCTGGTATTTGGTGTGCTCGCAGGTTTTTTCCCTGCATATAATGCGGCGAAGATGGACCCGGTTGATTCATTGAGATATGAGTAATTAATCTTTTCGGAGATTATAAGTTTCCCATGTAATCTAAAATTTATTTTTTTTTAGTATTATAATTTAAAATTTATAATAATAGACTCATAAAAAAATGCCTTTATCAGAATTAATAAGAATCTCATTAAACACACTCAGAGCCAATAAGCTCAGGGCTTCTCTGACACTGTCAGGTATTGTTATCGGAGTATTTTCTATAATTGCAATAATGACCTTGCTTAATGCTCTACAGGCGGGCATTGAAGGCGGTCTTAGTGATTTAGGAAGCAATACATTTCAAATACAAAAATTTCCTGCTATGCAGGTGGGCGGTCCCGGAAAGGACAGGAAATACAGAAACAGACCTGATATTACTTACGAGCAGGGACTGCGTCTTATGGAAAAGGCAACAAGCTATAAATATATTTCACTCGAAGATTATATTTATGATAAGACATTTAAAAGTACAAAGGATGCAACGAACCCTAATTATTATGTAGGGGGAGTACTTCCCACATATCTTGAATGCAATAACAGGGCTGTTCAGTTTGGAAGATTTATTTCCCAAATTGATCTTGTAAACAATAACAGGGTAGCTGTTGTGGGCATGGATGTAGTGGACAAACTTTTTCCTAATGTAAATCCGGTTGGACAATTTATCACTATCGATAATAATGAATTTCAGATAATCGGAGTATTTGAAAAGAAAGGAGAGGGCTTTGGTTCAAGCAATGACAACTTTGCATTGCTGCCCATCACCACTATGGAAAACATTTACGGGAAAAATAACCGTTCGCTTAATATTGCCATACAGGCTCCGAGCAAGGAAACATATGATGAGACTGTTGAAAACATTGTAAGCGTAATGCGCTCTATCAGAAAAGATAAGCCGGGTGAGCCTGACAGCTTTGAAATTTTTTCGAATGATTCTCTGATTGGCCAGGTCAATAGTTTTACAAAATATTTTAAATACGGAGCGGGATTTATTTCTTTTATCGCGATGCTGGCTGCCGGCGTAGGCATAATGAATATCATGCTTGTCTCTGTTACAGAAAGAACAAAAGAGATTGGCATACGAAAAGCTATTGGAGCAAAGAATAACAGCGTGCTTATTCAGTTTCTCATCGAAGCAATAATACTCTGCGAGTTCGGCGGCATAATAGGAATTTTTCTCGGAGTATTGACCGGAAATTTGGTGGGAATTTATCTCAGCAGCCCGGTTGTCATACCTTATGACTGGGTGATTATCGGACTTGTAGTTTGTTCTGTTGTCGGTATTGTGTTCGGAGTTTATCCCGCATATAAGGCTGCAAAGCTGAACCCGATAGATGCTCTAAGGTATGAGTAGAAAATTTATTTTAAGGAAGAAGTAAGTTTTTTAATAAATTCTTTTATCTCTCCGTTTTCTATTTTATCCGAAATGCTTTTTAAATTATTCAGCGCCTTCGAAATCTTTTCCGGAATTATCTTGTCCCTTCTCGTTTCATATAAGTATGCATAATTTCCCAGCATCTGAACCAATCTTAAAAAAACAAAGAAGTAAAAGTAATGTTTAAATTTTCTTTCATCGTATTCAGTAAATTTGTTAAGCTCCGTTATATAAAAATTAAGCAACGTATCTCTTTCTCTTTCATTCAGATCAATGCTTCCCGAATATAAAAAAGAAGCCACATCATATTGCAAAGGTCCCTTCCTTCCCGACTGGTAATCTATATAATACAGCCGGTTATTCATTATCATAATATTTCTCGGCTGAAAATCTCTGTACAGAAAAAAATTATTACCTGCTTTTATGATTATATCATTTGAAACTTCTAAAATAGAATTGATGAGTCTGGTATTTAAAGTCTCATTCAAAAATTTCCTTGAAAAGTAGTCATTGAATTTTTTAACATCGGATTCTATTACTTCCGAATTAAATTCTCTTGTCTGATAACAATAATCGTAATTAATGGAATCTTTAGTCCCGACCTGAAAACGTATAAGATCGGCTAAAGCTGATTTATAATATTCAAACATAGTTTCTCTGTCTGATGAAGCCATTAATTTAAACATTGTCACATCTCCGAGGTCTTCCTCAATGTAAAACAGGTTATCAGCCGAAACATTTATAATATCAGGAACATTAAGTCCTGATTTGATAAATGTGTAAGTGAAATTTATGAACGCCAGGTTTTCTTTTTCATCTTCATTCCCGATCCCGATAAAAGATTTGCCTCCGACAAACAGGCGGTAGATCTTTCTTTCAGAGGAGTCGGCTTGTAGTTCAGATATTTTATCTATACTCTTTCCAAATTTTTCCCTGACCAAGTCCCTGAAAGTATTTAATATTTCTTCTTCAGAATATATCACAATTTATTCTTTAAAATATTTTCAAGAGCTTCCTTTATACCGGGAAACCGGAATTCAAATCCGGATTCTAGCGCCTTTGCGGGAATGACTTTTTGTCCTGTGATTAAATTTTCTGCAAAC
>JBBRTN010000238.1:0-4268 GCA_038244395.1 Ignavibacteria bacterium | reverse complement strand
TGGCGCGTCAACAGTTAACACAATCGCTTTACATCCTGCTGCTTCTGCTCTCAGGATTAAATCTTTTGTTGCTTCCCTGTCAGTATAAACATACAGCTGAAACCAAACATTATTTGAAGAAGCATTCACTACTTCCTCCAAACCGGAATTAGAAAGCGTACTCAGTATCATTATTGTTCCTGACCCGCCTGCAGCTTTCACAGTTGCTACTTCACCATCCGGGTGCGCCATCTTATGAAAAGCTGTAGGAGCAATCATAACAGGCATAGATATTTTTTGTCCCAGAACTTCAGTGGATAAATCTATTTTACTAACATCTGCAAGAACACGGTACCTGAGAAAAATTCTTTTATAAGCTCTGCAATTTTCATGAAGAGTAATTTCATCATTCGCGCCACTTGAATAATAATCATAAGCCATTTGAGTTAACTTTTCTCTGGCAATATACTCGAAATCACTGATGTTTACAGGCTGCATAGAAATTTTTTTATCAAAATAGCTAATAGTTTTAAAACAATAACCGCAGATTTGAAATTAATCCATTTATACCATTGATTCCTTTTAATCATAAAGATGCGACACATTATTTAATGCTTTAATTTTTAATGAAGTGAACACGGTTCAGACACTTCAGGGTTATTTTCAAAGATTGAACTAAAAAATTAATTTCCATTTCAGATTGAAAAAATTATTATTGTAATTGATTTTACAGTCTAAATAATTAATATTGACAAAAGTTTTTTCGGGAAAAGTAAGAGTAAATCCGTGAAAGCAATTTAAATTTGCCATAGTTATGTTTCTCATATTAATTTGTATAATCCCACTAACTAATATTTAGAATATAGCCCTCTCTACGAAATTCTTTTACGTTTTTATATTAATCAAAATCTGAATATTATGTCAAAAAGAAATTTTGTTGTATTAGCAATATTTTTCTTTTTAATAAACACGTCTTATCCGCAGAACTCAAAATGGGAAAATTATACCGATTTAAAATCTGTAACTTCCATAGCCGTTGACAACAACTCATCTAAGACTTACTGCGCGTCGGGAGGCGGATTATTCGTTGTAGATAATTTGACCGGGAAAGTAACTACAAAGTATTCAAATATAAACGGCTTAATTAATAATGAGCTTACGTCGCTGGCAATTGATAACAACGGAAGATTATGGATAGGCGCGATAGACGGATCAATCTCAATTTTAAATTTACAGAATCTCACATGGAAATATATTTTTGACATAAAGAATTCAAGTGAGACTAATAAGATTATATATTTCCTGTATCCTTCCGGAAATTTCATGTTTGTTGCAACCGGTTACGGTATACAGAAAATTTCAACATACAATTTTAATTTTGTTGATGCACCTTATTACAAACTGGGAAATTTCCCTATTAGTACTACTGTTTATGCATTAACATCAAATGGAAATATTTTATATGCTGCAACCAGCTTAGGTGTTGCTTATGCTAATTTTATAAACTCAAATCTAAATGACCCTCTTTCATGGACAAATTATAATGCAGCTCCTCTTAACGCAGAAGTAAAGACAATTGAAGCATTTCAAAATAAAATATTCGCAGGCTCTGACCACGGCTTCTGGTATTTAGACGGGACTTCATGGCTTCCGTATCCTAATTCTTCCGTCTCAAACCAGCCCACAAAGTTTATTAAAGCAATCGGCTCCAGTATTTATTTTATTACAACAAATAATATTTATTTTGCGCAGGGCTCTAATCTTTCAGTTATCAGCCAGTTCCAGGGCTCAAATAATTATTCGGTTATAGGAAATGATAATGCCTTAAATCCTATTGCAGGCTTATCAGACAATGGGATATTTATAAATGTTTCCGGGAATTATAATTTTGTTTATCCGGACGGACCTTATACAAATGTCTTCAGCCAGATAGTCATTGATGAAACCAATAATATCTGGGCGGCCGGCGGACTGCCTGGCAATGGCTTTTATAAATTCGACGGAGTTCATTGGGAAAATTATACAACATCAACTCATCCTGAAATAGGGAGTTCAAACTGGTTTCAGAAAATTGCTGCGGGCAACGGAAATATCTGGGCAATGGGTTACGGAGGAGGAGCCACTTTGATTTCAGGAAATACAATAACAAATTTTAATACTTCTAATTCTATTCTCCCCGGAATAATTAATGACCCTAACTTTTGCGCAACTTACGGAGGAGCATATGATAATGACGGAATATTCTGGCTTACATTTTTCAGTACAAACTCGTCAAGGTCTTTATACGCTTATGCCGGAAATAATCAATGGATCGGATTTGCAAATCCTTCTATCCTTGGCTCCGCCAACCTGGGAGATGTCGCAGTTGATTCATATAATACGAAATGGATTGTTTCTGACGGCTCACAGAAAGGATTATATTTCTTCAATGAAAACGGCACTCTCACAAATCCTGCAGATGATATATACGGCATATACGGTTTATCTGATTTCGGATCCGAAGTCGCGGCAATATCTGATGTTATTGTCGATAAGAATAATGAAATATGGGCAAGCTCAAATAACGGAGTTTTTATTATCAATAATCCGCTTGGAGCAATTCAAAACCCAAGTCAGAAACCGAGACCACAGAAGTTAGGAATAATTTCAGGAAATTTAAAAGTGCCTTTTACTGAAAACTGCCGGACTCTTGCTGATGATATTCTTAATGATAAGTGGATTGGAACTGCTACCAACGGCGTATTTCATTTATCTTCCGACGGCTCGACTTTATTAGGTCAGTACAATACTTCCCAAAGTCCTATTCTAGCAAATCAGATTAATACCATTGATGTCAGCAATAAAACCGGCCGCGCTTATTTCGGCACACTGAACGGACTGTCGTCTCTTGCAACAGATGCAATTGAGCCGGTTGCTCTGTTTGGTAAAATCATTGCTTCACCTAATCCTTATCTTATTCCTTCCAGTGTCGGACTGAAGATAGACGGGTTAATTGAAAACTCTGTTATAAAAATAATTACTCTAAGCGGCGAGATCGTAAATGAATTTGATTCTCCGGGAGGAAGGATTGCAACCTGGAACGGATATAACCAGCAGAATCAGCTGACACCAACAGGAATCTATATTATTGTTGCATATAATAAAGACGGAAGTGAAGTAGGAACGGGAAAGGTCGCAATAGTAAGGAAATAATTTTTTAAAATTACTCATCAAAAGTTCAGAATATTTTTTTTATGCTTGTAATACCTGTCATTGACATAAAAGACGGAAAATGTGTAAGAGCAGTTCAGGGTTTATCAAGAAATACTGAATTTTATTCCGAGAGCCCGATAAAGATGGCAATGCTCTTCCGGAAAGAAAACTTCAAAACAATTCATATCACCGACCTTAACGGAGCGTTGGACGGTGACATGAAAAATTTTGACATCATAAAAGAAATCACTTCTTCAATAGACATTCCCGTTCAGCTAGGAGGCGGCATAAGAAACTTTACAATTGCAAAAAAAGTCGTTGAAAAACTCGGAGTTTACAGGGTTGTCATTGGGACTGCCGCACTTACCAAACCTGATTTCATAAAAAAATTCATAGATAATTTTTCATCCAGCAAACTCGTAATCGGCATTGATGAAAAAATGAATAATGTCGTGAAGGACGGCTGGATACATTATGCGGATATTACTCCGGTTGAGTTTGCAAAAAAAATGGAATCGTTCGGAGTCAAAAGAATAATCTATCAGGACGTAACAAGAGTAGGAAATCTTTCGGGTCCGCATATCAGCAGGCTGATTGAACTGGCTGAAAATACAAATCTTAAAATAACCGCCGCAGGAGGGATTTCAAATTATAGTGATCTCAAAAAAGTGATGGAGATCGAGCATCTGGGCATTGATTCCGTTTTAATATCCAGAGCTCTGTACGAAAATCAATTTCCGTGTCAGCGTATCTGGAGAGAGCAGGAATCAAACGACACATCACTACAACTTCCCGAGGTAAATTAAATTTTTCCCGTAAATAATAATGTTTTGAAAAAGATTTAATATTTAACTAACCGGCTTTTACAATTTTATAAATCTTATCATCACCGTCCCTTACAGTTCCTCTTCCATCTCTGTTGCTTGTGGAAAAATAAATAGCTCCGTCCGGACCTTCGGTTATTTCCCTGATCCTCCCGTAATCTATGTCGGCAAGCATTTCATTAGAAAGAATTTTATCCGGATTTTTTTCATCAACCGTCACTCTCATAATCCCGCTTCCTCTCAGGCATCCAAAGAAAAAACTATTTTTAAATT
>JBBRTN010000237.1:0-4272 GCA_038244395.1 Ignavibacteria bacterium | reverse complement strand
TGTCTTCATTTCTTTTTTCCGCAGTCAGCGGACTTTGGATACTTTTAATAATAGTAAGTTATATAATATTTAATCATGTGACTCTGAATAATAGCAACACACCTGCTTAAGGTCTGATCCTGTTTGGTCTTCTTGCAAAAGGAATTGCCTCACGAATATTTTCAAGATTGCAAATCCAGTTTACCATTCTCTCGATGCCAAGCCCAAATCCCGAATGAGGAACGCTTCCGTATCTTCTCAGATCAAGATACCATTGAAATTCCTCCAGAGGAAGCTCATGCTCTTTAATTCTTTTTTCAAGTTCGTCAAAATCATCTTCTCTCTGCGAGCCTCCTATAATTTCTCCGAACCCTTCAGGAGCAAGCACATCTACTCCTAAAGCAATTTTGGAATCATTCGGATCGCGTTTCATATAAAATGCTTTCGCTTCTGCCGGCCATCTGTGAACCATAACGGGCTTATCAAAATCTTCAACTATTGCTTCTTCATGCGGAGCGCCGAAATCTTCTCCCCAGGGAAACGGACGGATTTGTTCTTCACCGTTCGCAGTTTTTCGGATTAAAGGAATGTCTTTCTTATTTAAAATACCAATAGCCTCTTCATATGTAATTCTCGGAAAAGGCTTCTTAACTTTTTCTAATTTTGAAATATCTCTGCCGAGAAGTTCAAGCTCGCCTTTGCAGTTTTTCAAAACCCGCTGCACTACATATTCAAGAAAATCTTCTATCAGATCCATATCATCATCAATATCATAGTAAGCCATCTCCGGCTCCATCATCCAAAATTCCGTTATATGTCTTCGCGTCATGGAATTCTCCGCCCTGAAAGTCGGTCCAAGTGTATAAACCTTGCCGAGAGCCATTGCGCCTGCTTCCGCATACAACTGCCCGGACTGCGCCAGGTATGCTTTACCTAAATCAAAATAATCAGTTGAGAATAAAGTAGAGGTACCTTCGCATGCGTTGGGAGTAAATATCGGCGTATCAAATAAAACGAAACCGTTATTATACATATATTCGCGGATGGACTGAATTATTTCATTCCTTATTTTTAATATGGCAACCTGCCTCGGAGCTCTTAGCCATAAGTGTCTTCTGTCCATCAGGAATTCAACACCGTGCTCTTTAGGCGTGATGGGATACGGCTCTGCAATATTGATAATTTCAAGATCGGTTATCTGAAGCTCATATACGTTTTCTTTCTTTGGATGCTTTGTGACTTTTCCTTTTACTATCACTGATGATTCCTGAGTAAGCCTGGAAAAATCTTCCCATACTTTTTCTGTTACCACGCTTTTTACTACTACGCCCTGAATAATACCGGTACCGTCGCGCAATTCAGGAAACATAAGTTTTCCCGATGAGCGGATATTGTAAAGCCATCCTTTGATTGTGACGTCCTTGTCAACGTAATCAGGAATTTTGTTTATATAAGCTCTTTCCATTTAAAAAATATTTTTTGTTAAATTTTGTGAATGTTGTAATTTAGCTATTATGCAGGTCTAATGAAATTCAGTTGACCGGTATAAATTAATGCTGGGATAATTTTAAAAACCCACGACCGATGCTCTGATGCGTTTATAATTTCAAATATTTTGTAATTTATTATTTTTAATTTTATAATCTTACAATTTTATAATTTTACAATAGAATAATTATCTTATTTGATTTACTTTACAAAAAAAGAAAGGGACGTTCATGAATTTTTCAAAAACCATTTTACTGGTTAACATTTCTATTGTTATTTTTTCATTGGTTTTCTTACATGTTTCATACAGTCAGGATAATAAAGATCATAAATCTGATTATTCTAATAATTCTGATAACGATCAGGAAGAAAATGAATCAAGCGAAAGTATCTTTGAGAGGCAGGAATTTATAAATGTAAGACGTGCCGGGGGACCCGAAATGACTCTTCCGAAAAATGCATATGAAAAAGCTGTCAGGCAAAAATCCGCAATGTTAATAGATGAGAACCTTGTTAACAGCCTTACTTCCACAAACAGCTGGGTGAGTGTCAATCCGACGGGAATGTTTTATTCGCTGACAAATAATAATTATATTTCAGGAAGAACAAATTCGATAGCGTTTGATCCTTTGGATGCGAATAAATTTTATATCGGGGCTGCACAGGGAGGCGTCTGGAAGACCACTGACGGCGGGCAGAACTGGACTGTTCTTACTGACAATCTTGGTTCGATAGCAAGCGGAGATATTGCGATTGACCCTTCGAATCCTAGTATACTTTATTACGGGACAGGCGAATTAAATTATTCTGGTGACAGTCAGTACGGAGACGGAATCTATAAATCCACTGATGCAGGTCTTTCATGGAATAAAATTGTTTCTGCGTCAACAGTAGGATCTTACATTTCAAAAATAATTATTGACCCGTCTAATTCAGCCAGGATTTATTGTTCGGGCAGCAGTGGTGTATTCAGATCTACAAATGCCGGAGTTAGCTGGACTTTGACATTATCATTAAACACTTCATCATTAAATATGAGCATGGCTGATCCACAGATTTTATATGCCGCTTCAGGAAATTCAGGAACAGTTTATAAATCCACTAACGGCGCTGTGAACTGGACTCAGCTTACTGGAGGACTTCCTTCAGGCGGAGGAAGAACACAGCTTGCAATTTCCCCTGATGATGCAAATTATATATATGCAAGTATAGCATCAAGCAGCGGCTCACTTCTCGGCTTATACCTGACAACGAATGCAGGCACTAACTGGACGCTTAAAAATTCCTCGACGAACTATATGAGCTCACAGGGATGGTATGATAATGCAGTTACTGTTATTCCGGGAAATCTGAATTCTGTTATTGTTGGAGGACTCGATGTTTATAGTTCGACTAACGGAGGTGTTACATTAACAAAAAAATCTACGTGGTCAACATCTAATTCATCAAATTTTTCACACGCAGATATACATTTTTTGAAATACAACGGTTCTGTTTTATATTGCTGCTCGGACGGAGGTATTTATAAATCAACAAACAACGGTACAGCCTGGACGGACCTGAACGTAAAAATTTCAACACTGCAGTTTCAAAGTGCAGACTATGACCCGTCTAACGTTCAGAAATTATACGGAGGCACGCAGGATAATAATAAACAAACGAGCACAAACAGCGGTGTAGTATGGATTCAAAGGACTACAGGAGACGGCGGCTATACTATAGTTGATCCGGTAAATACAAATTATGTTTACGGGCAATATGTAAACGGATCAATTCAGCGTTCAAATAATTCCGGCGTGAGTTTTTCATCAATAACGCCAAGCGGTTCATCAGGAGGTTTATTTTACAATCCATATGAAATGGCTCCCGGCAACCATAATACTGTTGTTTTCGGAAGAGCGGATGTCTGGGTGAGCAGCGCAGTTCAGACTGCAACTACTTCATCCGGTTGGGCACAAATTGCTACCACTTCCACGATTGGAGGAAATATTTCTGCGATCGGAATCAGCAGCACAAACACCGGCAAAATCTATATCGGGACAAGTAACGGAAGAATACTTGTGACTACTAACAACGGAACTAACTGGTCATTGCAGAGCGGCTTTTCTTATGTTAGTGATTTCTGGGTTGATAATATTGATGACAATATTTGTTACGTTTCATTTGGCGGCACACTGCATCATGTTTATAAAACTACAAACGGAGGAACGTCATGGTTTGACATTTCAGGAAATCTCCCGGCAATCGGAACCAACTCTATCGTAGTAAAAGCTTCCGCAACGAGAACGATATTTGCGGGAACAGACCTTGGAGTCTTTGAATCAACAAACGAAGGCGCGAGCTGGATATCATTCAACACGGGTTTTCCTACTGTCGAAGTATATGATTTAAAATATAAGGAAAGCGCAAAGCTGCTGCTGGCTGCTACTCACGGCAGGGGATGTTTTACTTTTGATTTTAATAATATTATTCTCAAGCTTTCATTGGCTACAAATTTTGAAGCGTGCCCTTCTACGGATTCAGTTACAGCTGAATTAAGAAACTCCGCTTCTCCTTACAATTTAGTTGAATCGAAAAAAGGACTCGGCGGTCAAGGCACTCCCAATCAAATTCAATTTTTAAATGCGGCTAACGGCACACCCTATTATATTGTTGTCAATCATAAGAATTCAATAGCTGTCTGGAGTAAATTGCCTCAGTCATTTTCAGGAAATGCACTGAGCTATGACTTCACAACTTCAAGCACACAGGCGTTTGGAAATAATCTTGTAAACGCCGGAGGAAAGTGGTCATTGTATACCGGTG
>JBBRTN010000236.1:0-4275 GCA_038244395.1 Ignavibacteria bacterium | reverse complement strand
CCGGCAACTTCATGATTGTAACTCATTCTCTTCAGAGGAGAAAAGTTAGAAAAATTTTTCTCAAATGAGTCTTCATGATTATTCCACACACCGTGAGGTGTTATTTGATTTACACGCACGCCTTTTTCAGCCCAGTAAGTAGCCAGATACTGCGACAAAGCCATGACTCCTCCTTTGGAAGCAGAATACGCGGCAGGGCATCCAAGACTTGTTCCTTTATATAAATTCTGATTCGGCGCGACGACAGAATATGTCGAAGGCATGTTAACAATAGAGCCGCTTCCTTTTTCCGCCATATGACTTCCGATTATCTGGCAGGTAAGATATGTGCCTTTCAGATTTGTTTCCACAACTGCATCCCAGTCTTCATCCCTGTACTCTTCAAACCTGGCGAAAAATTTTGCCGTTTTATTCTGATGACTGTTTACCAAACCGTCGATCTTTCCGAATTTATCCAGTGTGACTTTTTTTAATCTCTCTACATCTTCCCTCTTCCCTACATCAAATGATACACCGAGCATTTCATTATCAAATCTTTTCAACAGTGATGCAGCATACTCTTCAGAGCCTGCTCCCTCCCTGTCTGCAATCACAAGGTTTGCACCATATTGAGCGCAGGCTTCGGTAAATGCCCTGCCTATAAGGCCCATTCCTCCGGTTATGATAATTACTTTGCCTTCAAGATTAAATTTATCTTTAAAATTTATTTCTTCCGGATTTGTTGTTCTAAACTCCATAAAATTTTTAATTATAATTTCTTCCTATCTCTTTAAGAATTTTTAAGGCAACATTTATATCGTCAATCCCTTTCTGAAGAGGAATCTTCGGCGTGGTTTTTTTTTCAATTACCTCAGTAAAATGTATCATCTGGTTTAAATAACTTATTTCAAGAAGCTCCATCGGTCCGCTTCCCAGTTTTATTATTTCAGTTTTTTCCGGTGTTAATATTTTTATTTCGGGTATCATAAAATCCCAGAACAGAGTACCTTCGGTTGCTATGATTTCACAGTTTCTGTAATACGGCTTTTGAAAAAAATTTAAATGAATATTTGAGACAACTCCGCTTTTGTGTTTCAACAGAATTTCTACTCCTTCTTCCGCCTCAATGCCAATAATGTTTCCGGCTGTTTCCATTGCTTTTACAGCGGTGACTTCTCCGAACATATCAGTAAGATAATTCTGCTCATGAATGGAAGTGAGTACCACTCCTCCTCCCATTTCCGAAACAGCCGCATAAGATTTCCTGTAATCCTCGTCTTTGTGCCAGCCCGGCATATAGGTTCCGAATTGCGCCTTAGCTGAAATTACTTTTCCGATTTTACCTTCTCCGATAATATTTTTCATTGCGGCGATTGCCGGATGATAGATCAGATTGTATCCTATAAGTACGGGTATGCTTTTTTCTTTTACCAGATTTTCCAGTTCGGCTATTCCGTCGGGATTCTTACCTAGTGGTTTTTCGATAAACATCGGGATGCCCTTCTTTGCAATTTCTATAGCTGTCTTAATATGCATGGATGTGGGATTGGTAATCAGCGCTCCGTCAATTTTTGTTTCTCCAATTTCACTTATATGTGAAATCTCCCTGTCAATATTTTCCGCCGGTTTCAGACCGGATTTTCCGGAGCGAAGGGCGATAAACCTGTGAGAACCCTGCATGCTTAGAATTTTCAAATGCCTTTTGCCAATTGACCCGAGACCGCAGATTAAAAATGTCAATCAGTGTATGATAAAAATAAATTTAAAAAATCAAATCGTAAAATTAAAATCATTCTTTAATTCTCTTTAATGATATAGCTTGGCGTCATACTGTATGGAAATTTCTTAATTGTTACTTTCTTGTTTCTGAAATAATCATCAACGGCTTTAGTCTCTCCGGGAAAGACACCGTAATCATCCAGTATAATTACGCCGCCTTTTTGCAGTCTTGGATAAAGCAGTTCGAGCGTTGTTACAGACGGCTCATACAAATCCACATCAAGATTAAGAAGTGACAGCGAAAGGTCCGGATTTTTTTCAATATATTCGGGAAGCGTCTTTGTAATATCGCCGGCTACAAGCTCGACATTCTTATCGTTATTCTTGTATTTCAAAACTTCATATAATTGATCAGTTGAAATGCTTTGCTCTCCGCACTCCTCAACGAAATCAACCCTCATCTTTATGTCCGGTTCAAAATTAGTTTCCGGAAATTCCGCAAAAGAATCGAACCCGATAATTTTTTTCTTATCAGGATTTGAAAACAAGCTGCGGTAAATTGCAAACCGCACCAATGATGCTCCTTTAAATACACCGCATTCAACAATATCACCCTCAATATCGCCGGATAATTTGAAGAGTTCGTAATGAGCCAAAAGCTTGCCTATCCTCTGGTTATCGCATGTCCAGTAAAAATAATTTTCATAATCATAAGTCTTTTCAAAATCGGGCAGTTCAATCATTTTGTTAATTTATTTTTAAAAATTCATTTACGGAATATATCAGAATACTTTTCCCTGGACGGGTTTCTGCTGAATGTCAGTATTGATTTCTTTCAGTCCCGGGTTTTTGTCAAGAAAGCTTATTACTTCATCAAGCTTTATCGGACGGTCCTGATAAAGATGTTTGTAAATTTCTGAAATTAATTTTAAATCCTCCTGCGTATCAAGACAGAGCCTGAGATTATCCAATCTCATTCCTTCTTTTTTCACACTGTGTATCTTAAACATTTCAGGATGTCTTCTGATATAAAGTGTTACATGCTCATGGTCGTCTTTGTCAGCTGTGCTTCTCCAGCTTTTTTCAAGTGCATCGTACTCAATTACTTCAGTATCCATTCCCCGCGGATAAGTCCTTTCGACCATATTGGATGTGTAATCAAAATCACCCTCGGAATGTTCTTCAATTACCTTGTCAATTATTTCAGGATCCATAAGCGGATCGTCTCCGGTGACTCTTATTATTCTGCCCGGTTTTATTGACAATGCTGCAGTCCTGAATCTGTCAAGTACATCATGCACCGAGCCTCGGAAAACTCTGACGGAATTTTCTTTGCAGATATTTTCAATAATATCATCTTCAGCAAGAGAAGTGGTTAACACAGCAAAATCATTTATGTTTTTTGTATGTCTGAGGATATTAAAAATATGAATAAGTGAAGGAATACCTGCAAGCTCTTTTAATACTTTTCCGGGCATTCTTTCTGAGCCCATACGGGCTGCAATAAAAGCTGTGTTGCTCAAGTAAGAAATAAAATAATTTTATTTTCCATTATGCTTTGTATTGAGAACTCTTTTATATTTTGCCATTCCTTTTTTATTGTTGGTCATATTACTGTCATGCTGCCTATACCTGTAAAGGGGAAGCTCTATGTTGCGGATATTATGATTCTTTTCAAATCTTATTCTCAGGTCTTCTTCTTCTCTCATTTTAAAATTTTCGTCATATAATCCGATTTCAAAAAGCAGATCTGTCCTGAACATTACTCCGCATGCAATCGGTTTTTTGTCTCCTGAAATTCTGTCTAAGTGCTTTTCATTTTCATCAACTAAAATATAATCGCATGAGACTGCGTCCCAGGAAGGATTCGAATTTAAAAACATCATTTCAATCTGAATCAAATTTTCATGTATGTAATCGTCTGCATCCAGATTCACTACAAACCTTCCCAGTGCGGCTTTGATGCCTTCATTGCGTGCAGCGGCAAGTCCGACATTTTCTTTCAGAATCACGGGCTTTATTTTACCCGAATAAGTTTTCATTACACTCTGAGTTTTATCAGTGCTTCCGTCATCAACGACAATTATTTCAAATTCCTTATTATCAATTGTCTGGTTGATTGCACTTCTTATTGCCCTGGATAAATATCGGGCATAATTATGACACGTTATTATGACTGAGACTTGCACGGAGTTTTTCTTTTTTTGCTTTATCTATTGACTTTACTATTCTTCTGGTAACTTTTGAAACTATGCGGGAGTCATTTCTTGTAAGTGTGTTTCTCCAGCTTTCAAGATGCCTGAAATCCAGCTGCGCAGTTAATCTGGGCTCGAGCGTTTTAAAATCACCACGGTTGTGATAACCCATATTATTGGATATGAATAAAGTATTTGCTTTCCCGCAAATAGATTCGCAGCGGTAACCCAGATTTTTCAAAAGTTCTTCATCAGTAACAATATCATTTTTTGTCTTCGCATACCGGACGCTTACTTTATATTCAAACAAAAGTCTTTTGAGTGTCAGTTTATGTGAGCCCTTTGCATAGATATACGCTGCATTTGTTTCATCAACATCATT
>JBBRTN010000235.1:0-4280 GCA_038244395.1 Ignavibacteria bacterium | reverse complement strand
TTTGCATGATTCAAATAACTATTATTTGAAGGACTGTAAAAATTATTTCACAAGCATCATTTTTTTTGTTTCCGAATAATCTCCTGCAGAAAGTTTATAAAGGTATAAACCGTTTGGTAAACCCTCATCACCAAAGATTACTTCATAAGTCCCTGCAGGTTGAATTTGATTTACTATAGAGGCAACTTCTTTTCCAATTACATTAAATATTTTTAATTCCGCATGAGCGGCTTCCGGTAAGCTGTATCTGATTATTGTTGCCGGGTTAAACGGGTTCGGATAATTTTGACTGAGAGTAAATTTTTCAGGAACTTCTGACTCTATTTGACGGATGCCAACACCGCCGTTACCGGTAAAAAATATTTTTCCGTTCTGCCCTACAGTCCATCCTGTATTGGACGAAATAAAATCGACTCCGTACAGGTCTCCGCTAAAATTCACAGGCTGACTTTCCCAGTCATTTCCACCGTCAATAGTCCTTAGAATTTTGCCGGTGCCGACAGCAGTCCCTGTATTTTCGTTTGTAAACTTAACAGCGAATAAATTATTTGTAGTATTACTTAACAGCTTGTTCCAGTTTATCCCGCTGTTTGTAGTCTTTAAAATCGTACCACCGTAACCTGCTGCGAATCCGGTATTTGAATTGACAAAGCAAATACTTCTTAAATCGGATGTGACTCCGCTTGTTTGCCGGGTCCAGGCATTTCCTCCGTCATTTGATTTAAGAATCGTACCGCCGAATCCTACTGCAAATGCTATGGAATTATTGACTAACATTATTCCCGTCAATTCGACATTCACTCCGCTTGTCATTAAAGTCCAGGTTGCTCCTCCGTTTGTTGTATTTATAATTACACCATTTTCGCCGGAGGCTATCCCATTTTGAGAATCAAGGAAATTAACATGAACTAAATTTTCGGGTGTACCGCCAATTTGATTAATCCAGTTAATTCCTCCATTAGTCGTTCTCAATATGATTCCCGATTCTCCGACGATTGTTCCGTTAATAGAATCCGAAAAATATACATCCCGCAAAAAGCCTGCTGTCCCGCTTGCCTGCTGAGTCCACATGTCGCCGCCATTGGTGGTGTGAAGTATCTTTCCGTTAGTCCCGGAAACAAAACCATACCGGGAACTGACGAAGGAAACTCCTAAAAGAGTTTCCGTAGTCCCACTTGACTGATTAACCCATTGAGAAAAACCAAAGTTAGCATAAATAAACATTGCGGCATTTAATATTATAAATTTCACAGATTAAATTTTTAATTTCAAAGTATTGATAGTCTTTACGCATTTCATTCGCTAAAGGTTGTACGAAATTTATTTTAGAAGAGTCATTTTTTTGGTTTCGGAAAATCCTGCGGTTTTTAATTCATAAAAATATATTCCGCTTGACAGTCCATTCCCGTCAAATGTAACTTCATAATTTCCTGCAGTTTGTTTTTCATTAACCAGTGTTTTAATTTCATTTCCCAGAATATTATATACCTTTAAAACAACATGATCAGAAATTTTTAATTCGTAATTAATTTTTGTTACAGGATTGAAAGGATTCGGATAGTTCTGATACAGTTTGAAATTATCTGCAATGATATCAGAGTTACTTGAGATTCCCGAAATTATTCCCTGTCCTTCAGTTGCATTGTAAAAGGAATTCACACTGACATTGGTAGTAATTTCTTTCAGTCCTCGCGGCCAGATTATTATCAATGAATCAATTACTGCTGCATTACCTAACCCGAAATGAACATTAAGCATGTTCATCGAATTAAATGAATTTTGAGCAAGCACTTCCCGGTATTGCCATGTGGGAACTCCGTTTATGGTTGCCTTAGCTTTTACCTTAGCGCCGATTGCCGATTTATTCGAACCGTTTGCCGACGGACCGGCTCCGATGCATTTAATATTAACCCATTTATTTCCGTTGCTCAAATCATTTCTGAATAATCCTTTTGTACTTGTCGTACCTGCTACAAAAAGATCTAGTGTCCCGTTATTATCATAATCTCCGGCTGTTGCTCCGTAGTTTTCCCCGGAGTTTATTGTTACAGCAAGAGTATCTATCCTTGTAAAAGTCCCGTTTCCATTGTTGTTGTAATACAGACTTGTGCCTGCCTGTCTTGTAACAAAGCAATCAAGATCACCATCATTATCAAAATCTCCCCATAAGTTTGTCAGTGCAAGTCCTAAGTCTGATACTATAGGTCCCACCTGGGCAGCTGTCATCTTTTCATACACTCCGTTCCCGTTGTTTCTGTATAGAAAATTAGGAACACCGGAAGCATAGTTAGTAACGAATGCATCAAGATCACCGTCGTTATCATAATCAATTAAATTCCAGTTTTGTCCGTCGTGAAAATCGGTTGTGAGTGGTGGCAGATTCAATCTGACGAGAGTAGCGGTTCCGGTTTCCACCAGTAAATTTTTATAGAGGTAATCAGGAGCGGTACTGCCTCCCGGTCCGCACCCGATAAATAAATCCATGTCTCCATCCTGGTCATAATCAGTCCAGGTAGGCACTGTGTAAGGTCCAAGCGTATCTGTCAGACCGGGAAAATTTACTGCGCTGAAAGATCCGTTGCCGTCATTATGATAAATCCTGTTGGAATGGTTTACGATCCCGAAATTATTTGCAGCCACAATTACAAGATCACAGTAACCGTCATTATCATAATCCGCCCAGGCACAACCCCAGCCTGTATTATATGCCGAGTCGCCTATTTGCCCGGAGTGGACTTTATTAAAAACTCCATCACCCTCATTCATATATAGAAATGAATTTGTTGCTCCTGTTGCTACTACAAAGCAATCGATTAGTCCGTCATTATTAATATCAGCCCATGTATTGCTCAGATTGGGAGTTTGACTTCCCATTGCAGACTGCAGCTGGATAAAATTTCCATTACCCATATTTTTGTAAACGGCTTGCCGGTTAATAAATAAATCAAGCTTACCGTCGTTATCAATGTCAATCCAGCTTGTCCCGATGTATTGACCGGAAAGGGATGCAGTTACTATAGGATTATTTGTGTCGGTGATTTTTACAAAGTTCTGACTGTTTGCCCTGGAAGAAAATAAAACAACTGATATTAATGCTAGAAAAAACTTCAGGTGTTGCTTAATTAAGTTAACTTTTTTCATAATTACTCCTTGCCGGTATTTGCGGCCTTTGATTTTATATAAACTACATAAGTATAGGTGCAATTAACATCTCACAAGTATATGGTTTTAGGAGAACGATTTGTCAAATCGTTCTCCTCTGTCTAATATATGATGGTAAGTTATGATTTTTATTTTTGCGGGTGAGAGCTGGAGATAATATTCCGGGCAGGAGAACGGTTTGCCAAACCGTTTTCCTCAATTATTTACAATTCTTTCCTTCAGTGCTTTTGCGACTGCCTCAGACTTAGAATGCACATGCAGTTTATAATATATATTTTTTATGTGATGCCTGACTGTTCCGACTGTTATAAAAAGTTTATATGCAATCTCTTTGTATGAAAGTCCTTTGCACAGCTGGTCAAGAACATCATACTCTCTTCCGGTAAGTAATGAATCATGCTTCTTTTGAAATGATGATACTATGAGTTTTGCAATCTTATATGACATCGGCGCTCCTCCGTCATAAATTTCTCTCACTGACTCAATAATTTTTTCTTCGGATGCGCTCTTATCAAGATATCCGCAGGCTCCCGCGCTCAAAGCCTGGAACACCAGGGATAAATCTTCATGTACTGTCAGCATAATAATATCAATCTTCGTATATCTTTCTTTTATTTTTTTAACTCCTTCAATTCCGGACATCCCGGGAAGCTCAATGTCCATAAGCATCACAGATGGCTTGTTACTGTTAAGCTGTGCAATTGCCGATTCACAGTCTGCATAAGCGCCAATGCATTCAAATCCCTCTGCTTCATTAAGCATGTCCTTTAATGCCTCTCTTATTAATTTATCGTCTTCGACTATAGAAACGGTTATCAGGTTTATCATTCAGTATGTGCAATTAGATTTTGTGTTTTTGCTTTCAATATTATTTTAGTTCCTGTATGCTCTCCCGATGATATGTTTACATTAATATTAATCTGAGCTGCTCTTGAGAAAATATTCTTCAGACCGTAACCCTTTGGGCAGTTATCCATATCAAATCCTATCCCGTTATCTTCAAGCATTATTTCCAGGTCATCATCATAAAAAGAAAACAACAGGCGGACATTTGAGCATCTCGAGTATTTCAATATATTATTCATTCCTTCCTTAAATATATAAATCAAATGTCTCTT
>JBBRTN010000234.1:0-4290 GCA_038244395.1 Ignavibacteria bacterium | reverse complement strand
TTTGAAAAAGAAAAGAAGTTATCGGAAGAAACCAGGGAGCACCAGCATACTATAGATGTCGCGCAAAGGCAGAGAAGGATTGACTTCGATAATATATCACAGAAATTAATTAATGCACAGATAAAAATTAAAGAGAATGAAATAAAGTCTGAGCAGGTGAAGGATTACATACTTAAAAAATATGAAAAAGATATTTCTATAAACGACATGGTAACAGAAGCAGGATTATCCGCAGAAGAATTTGATTTTCAATCTGCAAAAAAGAGTATTGAGGAATTAGGTGAAAGGCTAAAGCGTCTGGGCGGTGGATATCAGCAGATTTTATTCGAGGATTTTGAAAAAGAAAAAGAGGACTTGCTGAATCTTGTCGGACAGAAAGAAGATTTGCTGGAATCAGAAAAGGACATAAGGAAAACCATTGAAAGAATTAATAAAGAAGCACGGGAGAGATTTCTCAAAACATTTGAACAGATAAAAGATAATTTTATCAGGATATTCAAAGAACTTTTTTCAGAAGGCGACGAGGCAAATCTCAGGATAATATATGAAGAAGATGAAAACGGAAAAGTCGACGAAGATCCGCTTGAGGCAAAGATAGAAATAATAGCAAAGCCCCGCGGGAAGAGACCTACTTCAATAGAGCTGCTTTCCGGAGGGGAAAAAACGCTTACAGCCATAGCGCTTTTGTTTGCGATTTATCTTGTCAAACCTTCCCCGTTTTGTGTTTTGGATGAAGTCGATGCACCGCTTGACGTCGCCAATCTCGGCAGGTTCAATAAAATGATAAGAAAGTTTTCCGATAATACACAGTTTATTTTAATAACACATAATGAGAGAACTATGGAATCCGTTGACAGGCTGTATGGAGTGACTATGCAGGAAGCAGGAGTAACCACTATTGTTGAGACTAAATTCAAGACAAATGAAAAATTACAGGCTTAAGATATTCTGTGATTTCGACGGGACAATATCTACGAATGACGTATGGATAAATACTATTTCAAGATTTGTATCCGACAAGCAAAAATTTAATTCGATACTTGAAGAATTAAATTCCGGGGAAATCGGTACCCGTGAAACAGGAATAAGGCAGCTTGAACTCGTTGAAAATTTTTCTACGGAAAAGTTAAGTAAATATCTCATTGATGAATCTATAGATGAGCATTTTAAAGATTTTGTGGATTTCTGCATAGCGAATGATTTTAAGCTTAATATTCTCAGCGGCGGTTGGGATTATTATATCAATAATATTTTGAAACGTGAAAAGATCTTTGTTGAAACCTATTCTACAAAAATGCTTTGGGATGAGAACACCGGAAAATTAGAAACAGAATTTACTTACGGCGACGACTATTGCACGTTATGCGAAACATGTAAAAGAAATATACTTATTAACGGAACAAATGATCTTGATAATGAAATCTCGGTTTACATCGGTGACGGATCATCTGATTTCTGCGTAAGCGGTTTCGCTGACATTGTATTTGCCAAAGGCAGGCTTGCATCTTACTGCTGGAAGAATAATATTACTTATTTCGAATATAAAAATTTTCTCGATATAAAAAATAAGATTAAAAAATTAGCAGAGAACCGGAATATTAAGCAACGGAGAGAAGCAATGGTAAGGAGAAGAGATATATTAATGGGCGGATAAACTGGATAAATTGGAATACCGCTTTTTAGATTTACGATAATTAACTGCATTCATAAATTACTTTTATCAGGAAAACAAAAATTGCGTGAGTTAGGAAAATATTTTTTCAAACACAGAAGTTATATTCCCGTTCCGTTTGTATTTATCATGATTATTTTTATGAAGCCGTCGCTTGCAAGCATTATTATAGGTTTCTCCGTTGCATTGTGCGGAGAGCTGATAAGAATATGGTCAGTGAGCTTTGCAGGAAGCGAGACAAGAACAACTTCCGGCGTCGGAGGAACATATTTGGTAACACAGGGTCCTTATTCGATTGTCCGAAATCCCCTTTATATAGGTAATATATTAATTTATACCGGACTCGGAATAATGAGTATGGCATTATTCCCCTATCTTCAAATATTCGGTTTTCTTTTTTTTACATTTCAGTATTACTGCATTATACTTGCCGAGGAAGATTTTTTATCGGGTAAGTTTACGGATATTTTTGATGATTACAGGAAATCAGTCAACAGATTTATTCCCCGGAAAAATACACTGCCTGAAAGAATAAAGTCGAACCTTAATTTAAATGTGAATGAAGGAATAAAATCGGAGAGAAGATCACTGCAGGCATTTATAATAACTTCAGTGATAATTATTATTTATTACTTTATAAAACCGCTCATATAATTTTTATGCACGTGGATGAGACTGCTTATAAACTTTCTTCAGTCTTTCAGGAGTGAGATGCGTGTAAACCTGTGTTGTTGAAAGACTTTCATGTCCAAGCAATTCTTTTACTGCTCTGATATCCGCTCCTTTGTCCAGCATATGAGTCGCAAATGTATGACGTAAAACATGCGGTGATTTTTTTTTCATGTCAGTCACAAGAGATAAATTCTTTTTAACCATCCTGCCGACTTTCATCGGGTAAAGCTTTTTCCCTGAATTATCAAGGAAAAGATAATCCGAGTTGCGGATATTGCAAATGTCTCTTATGCTTAAATAATTTTTTATTGATTTATGCGCCTCGTTACCAAACGGGACTATTCTTTCCTTAGACCCTTTTCCCAGAACTTTTATTGTCCGTCCGGTAAAATTTACCCTGTCAATTTTGAGATTTATTAATTCGGAAAGTCTTATACCTGTACTGTAAAATAATTCGATCACGGCTTTGTCAAGAATGCTGAGGTTTGATATGTATTTGTCATCAAGGAGTTTAGTCACCTCCCCTTCCGTAAGAAATGAGGGAAGTCTCTTTGGAAGTTTAGGAAATATCAATGATGATGCTGAATTTTTGGTAACATATTTTTTTTTCAGTAAATATTTATAGAACGACTTCAGTACTGATATCTTTCTCGAAATGGTTTTTTTAGTATATCTTCTGTTATGTGCAAGCGGATCAGATAAATCAGCAATGAAAGATTTCAAAAAAGTAATATCAATTTCATTGAAGTCAATATTTTTATCCGTCAGATTTCCCGGATTGTCTATGCCGGAGGATTTAAAGATATATTTGCCGAACTGAAGGAGGTCATTTTCATACGAGATAATAGTATGCTGAGAATAATTCTTCGTAAAGTTAAGGTAATCAAGAAATCCGGAGATATATACATTGAATTTTTTCAATGTGGTTTATATTGCATCTGAAATTGTGGAAAAATTAAACTCCGATAATTTTAATGCGGGAACAACAATTTTAGTATCACCTGTTTCGCTGCCTACGGATTTTTCGGAAACTGACATATCGGTTACATTGCTTAAAACGTTAACCGGAGATTCATTAAACCTGTAATTATTAATTGCGTTTTTTATTTTCCCGTTCTCTATTAAAAATACTCCGTCCCGTGTAAGCCCTGTTAACAGTATCTGGCTGGGATCGACCGCCCTGATATACCAAAGCCTGGTGACGTAAATTCCTTTTTCGGTCGAAGCAATCAAGTCTTCCACTGACTTGGCGGAGCCCTCCAGAATTATATTTGTCGGGTAAGGAACGTATTCGCTCTTTGTTTTTTTCGCCCAGTATCTTCCTGTATATAAATTTTTTAATACTCCGTTTGTTATCCATTCTCTCCTGAAAACAGGATAGCCTTCATTTGAAAATGGAGTGGAAGGCGCAAGATTGTTTTGAGGATCGGAATAAAGAATTACTTTTTTGTCGGCGATCTTTTCTCCGATTTTATTTCCTTTTTTCTTATCTGAAAAAAAATTTCTTCCTTCATCAGCACTTCTTTTACTCATATATCCCATCAGGTTATCAATGATATCCGCCACCGCTGCATTGTCAAGAATTGTCACATACTTTCCCGGCTCATACTTAACAGGGTCCTGGGAAATTAACGCCCTGTCAATGACTTTGTCCGAAAACTTTTTTACATCAAGATAATTTATATCGGCATAAGACCTGTCAATTTTACTCGAACCCTTTCCGTCTTTTGTCCTTGCTGTCGTTGCAAATCCGGCAGATGTTTTTTTGTGATAAGCAAATAATTTATTTGAGTTGCCGATAGCCTCGAAGGCAGATTCATTCTGAAAATAACCTGCTGATGTTACATCTTTCTCAACAGCCTTATCTATTGTGTAAGATACTTTATCAGAAATATAAGCAGGAGATAAATTATCGGTATCTTCAAAAAATTCTTTTACCTGAAGGT
>JBBRTN010000233.1:0-4294 GCA_038244395.1 Ignavibacteria bacterium | reverse complement strand
CTGAGTAGGACGCGCCGTATAATCTTCGATAATCATAAGGCTGTATTCGGATCCGATTTTTTTTATTTCATTTACCAATGAACATGCAATTTCCAGCGTATCATTATCCGTAATTACAGTAATTCTTTCTTCGGGTTTAAGCCGCAGGCATTCGAATATGGCATTGTGCGCGCCTTCACTCAGGTCTTTATCAAAATCAACTGAAGCAATAAAAGAATCTTTCATTATTATTTTATTTTTAAAGGTTTTGAAGTCGGTTTAATTTTAGTTTTAGCTTTAATTTTGGGACTTATTTTAATTTTGGTTTTACTTTTTACTTTCGGAACGGACGGAGTGTAATCGAGTCCTACATTCGTTTCATCAATTATGTAATCAACAAGTTTTTTATAATCTTCTTTTGAATCATAAAATACCTTAAGCTGCCTGTCTGCGCCAGTTCCCTGCTCCATCATTTTAAATATATAATTTATTTCCTCGCGGCTGCCGAGCTCATCTACCACGTCATCTATAAATTCAAGCAGCTCACGTGCTAGCTCAGTAAACGGGACCTCTTCCTGCTTTCCGAAATCAATCAGCTTACCCTGTATGCCGTATCTCGCAGCTCTCCATTTATTTTCCATCATAAGATCTCTCCTGTAAGATCTGAACCCGAGGTTTTGTTGGATGAGCTTATGAAGCTTCACTACGACTGCCTGTATAAGCGCAGCAAGCGCGATTGTCTCGTCAACTCTCAGCTGAACATCACAAATTCTGAATTCAAGTGTGTTGAAGAACGGATGAGCCCTGATGTCCCACCAAATCTTCTTTGCGTTATCAATACAATTTGTTTTTATAAGCAAATTTATAAAACTGTCATACTCTGCAAGACTGCTGAAGTATTCCGGGATACCTGTCCGCGGAAATTTATCAAAAACTTTGACCCTGTAAGATTTAAATCCTGTATCTCTTCCGAGCCAGAAAGGTGAGTTAGTTGATAAGGCAAATATATGAGGTAGAAAATAGCGTGCTGTGTTCATTATCCTGATGCCGATTTCACGGTTTGCAATACCTACATGAACGTGCATTCCAAAAATCAGATTTGCCCGGGCAGTTTCCTGCATTTCATTTACAATCTCCGTGTACCTGGGCTGGTTTGTAATCTCCTGGTCTTTCCAATGTGAGAAAGGATGAGTCCCTGCAGCAGCGATTCTCAGCCCGTTATGGTCTGCAAGCTTTGCTAGCGTTGACCTTAATACGGTTACCTCTTTTCTCGCTTCCTGTATGTTCTTGCAAATGCCAGTTCCAATTTCTACAACAGAGGTATGCATCTCAGGCTTGAGATTTTCCTTCAATAAAATCTTCCCTTCATCGAATATTGACTGGACGTGAGACTGCAATTCCCTTGTTACGGGATTGACAATCTGAAATTCTTCCTCGATCCCTAATGTATAGGTTTCCTGATTATTTGTTGACTGCAAAATTTTTTAATTTGATTTTTCTTTTTTTGTCTTAGGCTTGCTTACTTTAGAATTAGATTTAGACTTAGTCTTTTTTTTTTCTGCTGCACCGTTAGTTAATGATCCGTCATTTGCAAAGTTCTTTACAAAGTTTCCCCATGTTAAATTATTCATGCCTTCTTTATGACTCTTTGCGCGGCTGATTGCCATATTTGCCGCTGCCTCGACTACCCATTCAAAATTTTCCTGTCCGACTGAATTAACATCAGCATCCGGAGCCGGATTGCAAAAATCTATTGCAATAGGAATTCCATCCCTGACTGCAAACTCAACTGTATTGAAATCATAGCCGAGTGCATTATTTAAACGAAGTACATAATCTTTAATTGTATCCAGAAGTTTTTGCTCAGCCGGTCCGGCGTTAGAAACATACCTGAGATGATGTGGATTTCTCGGTTCGTACGGCATTATCAGGACATCTTTTCTGTCAATGCAATAGCATCTGAAATATAAATCGAATACTATTTCTTCCTGAAGCATCATCACAAGCTGCTCGGTCTCATTATACTTGCTGAAAAAATCAGCCGGGTCCGTTACTTTGTAAACGCTCTTCCAGCCGCCGCCGGAGAAGGGTTTGAAGTATGCAGGGAACTCCGTATAATTAAATATTCCTTCCCAGTCAAGAGGAAATTCTAAATTTCTGAATGAGTTTGAATTAGTATCGGGCGGGTTTTGATTTGACGGAAGCAAAACTGTTTTTGGAACAGGCACTCCGACTTTAGTTGCCAGCGCATTATTAAAAAACTTATCATCCGCTGCCCACCAAAAAGGATTATTTAATACTGCTGTTCCCGTAATCGCTGCGTTCTTCAGGAAACCCCTGTAAAACGGGACATCCTGGGATATCCTGTCAATGATAACATCGTAGCCGCTTGCTTCTCCCTGAACAACTTTATCAATGGATACAAACTCTGCCAAAATTCCGTCTTCATTTTTTTCGTTAACTCTCTCTACAAATGCCTGAGGAAAAGTATTTTCCTGCCCAAATAAAATTCCGATTTTTTTCATTAAAATTGTTTAACTCCTTAAATTATTTTGTTTAGTTTAAAAAATAGTGTGTCCTGATTAATTATATTAACGGATTTTTTGAAAGGCTCAAAAAATTTCGCCGGTAATTGATTTTAGTATGCAATTTAATAAATTTTTGGTTAAAATTATATGGAGATCAGCCGATAATCCGAAAGTCCGGAAATTAATTTGGCTGATTGTCAAAATACTTGTTAAGATTTCGGTTGAATCCAAATGACAGTCTGTGTAATTTTGTCATAGAAAATCACAAGGATCAATTTATAAAAAAATGGAAGATTGAACCTTAATTAAAATTCAATTTTATTAATATTATATTGCAGAATGGACAATTTATTTTTATCGGATAAAGTAATGTATAATGCAGTACTTCAAAGAGACAGGGAATTTGAGGGACAATTTATAATCGGAGTAAAAACAACGGGAATTTTCTGCCGTCCCGGATGCACTGCCCGCACACCCAAAAAGGAGAACGTGGAATTTTTTGATTCGACCAAAGCTGCTCTGGCAAACGGTTACCGGCCTTGTAAAGTGTGTAAACCTCTCGAGAGGTCCGGTGAAATTCCGGAAGAAATAAAGACTATTTTAAATGACATTGAAATGAATCCTTCGGAAAAAATTACTGATTACGGGTTGGTTAAGAAGGGTATAGAACCGAGCCGCGTCAGAAGATGGTTTCTCAAAAATCATGGAATGACTTTTCAGGCTTACCAGAGACTGCTTCGTATCAACAATGCATTTAATGATATTAAGAACGGCGATAAAGTAATCGAAGCGGCATTTGAAAACGGCTATGAGTCGCTGAGCGGGTTCGGTCATACTTTTAAAAAAGCAACATCCATAAATCCTAAGGACAGTATTCAGAATAATTGCCTGACATTCACACGCTTTACTACACCACTCGGACCAATGATGGCTGTAGCGAGTGAAGACGGAATCTGCCTGTTTGATTTTACTGACAGAAGAATGCTTGAAACTGAATTAAAACAAGTTCAGAAACATTTCAAATCATCCATCCTCCCGGGAAAGAGTAAATATTTTGAGCCGCTGAAGAAACAGATTGATGAATATTTTGCGGGAGTAAGAAAAACTTTTGACATACCGCTTGTCACTCCGGGAACGAAATTTCAAAACGAAGTCTGGAAAGTCCTGAAGACAATTCCCTACGCCGAAACACGATCATATAAAAAGCAGGCTATCGCTCTTGGCAATGTAAAAGCTGTTCGTGCAGTTGCAAATGCTAACGGTGATAACAGAATCTCCATCATAATCCCCTGTCACCGTGTAATTGGAGAAGACGGAAAACTCGTCGGCTATGGCGGCGGACTATGGCGCAAGCAGTGGCTGCTGAATCATGAGAAGAATAATTTATAATTTAATAATTTAATTAAGATTAAATTATCTGAACAATGGATTTACTTGATTATAAGATGTGTAAAATAAATTATAATCAAATGAAACAGTGAATCAAAAAATCTTTTAATCAGGCAAATCCGGATTCTGACAATAACTTACGGCGCTATAATACTTACAAAATTAAATGAGTTGTTATCGGCAAAAGCAATATCCGATAAATCTACAATGCCGTCACAGTTCAGGTCGGTAAGGCCGTTTGAACCAAAAACAAGAAGATCATTATCTATCCCTGATACATCGCTTAAATCCACAAGTCCATCCTGATTTATATCACCGGTATACAATGACCACTTTCCTCCGGCGTTTACAAGATTATTTCCAAACGCCTGTGTGCTTGAAGTTGTGAAGTCATAGCT
>JBBRTN010000232.1:0-4298 GCA_038244395.1 Ignavibacteria bacterium | reverse complement strand
TTAATATCAGCAGCGCTCACATGCTTGTTGCCTTCTATTGCTATTTTTCTTACTGTAAGCATTTTACCTTCATTTATTTTCACACGGATAAGCGCTTCGTTATTTGCAGAAATCAGCTTGTCAACATGTACTTTGGCAAGACCGTACCCTTCATCCGCATAATACTTTTCGAGATTATATTCTATGTCTTTTAGCTTTTGGTCCGATACAACCTCTCCGGACACAAGATTAATTTTCTCCTTAAGATCGCTCTCCGAATATTCGTCATTGCCTGTAATATCAATCTTATCAACCCTTGGCAGCTCTTCAACATCAATTAATAAATAAACTTCGTTACCGAATTTTTTATCAACATAAATATTTACATTCGAAAATATTCCTATATTCCAGAGGCGGTTTATTGCTTCCCTTGTGTCATCCGAAGGAATCACTATCTCCTGTCCTATATTCAATCCTGAATAAGAAACTATTGTACTCGATTCATAACTCTTATTGCCTTTCGTACTGATGCCTACTATTTTATATGTCTGAGGACCGTCCGCCTGCGAATAGCCATAGCTGAAAGCAATTACTGAAAGGATTATGCCAAAAAGTAAAACCTTAACACTAATAATATTATTTTTTTTCTTCATCTTTATTTTTAATTCTTTTCCGTCTTTAACTGATCTCCTGTCAGTCCAAATCTTCTTTCCCTTTTTTGATATTCTGAAATAGCTTTGTAATATTGAGCTCTCTTGAAGTCAGGCCAGTAATTATTATCTATATAAATTTCACTGTATGCAAGCTGCCATAATAAAAAATTACTGATTCTGAATTCACCGCCTGTTCTGATTAATAAATCCGGGTCAGGAATATCACACGTTGCAAGATATTTTGAAAAAGTCTTTTCATTTAAAAGATTTAAATCAATTTCCGATTTATTTTGTTCCAATAAAATTTTTCTTACTGCATTTAAAATATCCCATCTTCCGCTGTAGCTCAGCGCAAGATTCAAAGTCATAAGTTTATTGTCCTTTGTTTTATTAATTGCATCATCAAGCTCCTTAAGCACTTTGCCCGGAAGATTTTCAAGATTTCCCGTGGCAATAAGCCTGACATCATTCTGATGAAGCCTGTCGGTCTCATCTCTTATTGACCTGATTAGTAATTTCATCAGAAGAGTTACTTCCGTTCGAGGTCTTTTCCAGTTTTCAGTCGAAAAAGTATAAAGCGTTAGATACTTTATTCCCAGTTGTCCCGACGCCTCTACTATATCACGGGCAGAATTCACTCCTTCGTTATGCCCGAATACCCGCGACAGACCTTTTGAATTTGCCCATCTTCCGTTCCCATCCATTATTACTGCAATATGCCCTGGGATCTCCCCTCCTGATTTAAGCTCCTGCTGTTTTATCTTATCTTCCGGGGACGGTTCTGTCAATTCTGTTTGTTATACTTTAAAATTATTGTTAATTATTTGAAATTAAAAAAATAAAATCATTTTTAATTCTTATCATGTCAATCCCAATGCTTCCTTTACAACACTCAGCTTTTCGTCCGCAATTGTTTTTGCCCGCCTGTTGCCTTCGGAAATAATATTGTTTAATCTTTCCTCATCATTCCTGACCTGTAAAAAAATATCCTGAAGTCCTGATAATTTTTTTGATACAAGCTCGCCAAGATCACTTTTAAATTGTCCGTATCCCTTCCCCTCGTAATCTTTTTCAATCTCTTCTATTGATTTATCTGCAAACTCAGAATAGATTATTAACAAATTACTTATTGCCTGCTTGTCTTTTCCATACATAATTTTATTATCGGAATCAGTCACTGCTCTTTTAAATTTTTTCAGTATCATTTCAGATTTTTCAGAAAGCCCGATGTAGCTTTCTTCCGATTCGCTCTTACTCATTTTTTTCAGCGGATCATTCAGAGACATAATTTTAGATGTTGTCTTAGACAAAGTTGCTTTCGGGATCTTAAAAATTTCCCCATGCTGATTATTAAATCTCTGCGCAATAGTCCTGCAAAGTTCTATATGCTGTGTCTGGTCCATTCCCACAGGGATCTCATCAGCATCATAAAGCAGCACATCACCGGCCATCAGCACCGGGTAATCATAAAGCCCGACAAGCTGTCCCGTTTTTCCTGACTTTCCTAACTTAGCAGATTTATCTTTAAATTGTGTCATCTTCCCCAGCTCGCCCATTGTAACATAATTGTTAAGTATCCAGCAAAGCTCGCTGTGAGCCGGGATCATTGACTGAATAAAAATAACGGAACGGTTTGGGTCCACACCCACTGTGACAAGCCATGCAATAATGTCATAAGTTCTTTTCTTTAAAAGCTCGGGGTCCTGCTTTGAAGTAATAGCGTGAAGATTTGCGACGAAAAAAAAATTTTCATATCCGTCCTTATGCTGATTCTCTGCCCATCTCTTCATGGCTCCAAGGTAATTTCCTATTGTCAGATCACCCGATGGCTGTATTCCCGAAACTACTCTTATCAAAATATCAAAAATTATTTATCCCGAAAATTTTTACTAAAAATTATGATTTTAAAAATGAAATTAAACTCAATAAAGAAAATAAATATGATTTTTAGAAATTCTCTATATATGCTTTTGCAAGATTATAGGTCTCTTTCAATGCATTTTGATGGGTTCGTTCTACGCCGTGAGAAGCTGAAACACCCGGACCGATAAGAGCCGTTCTTACATCATATCCCGCTCTCAAAGCCGCACTTCCATCCGAACCGTAATGAGGGTAAATGTCTATTTCGAATTTAATTTTGTTTTTTAATGCTGTTTGTTTTAATTTATCTGTCATAGTAAAATCATAAGGTCCCGAAGAATCTTTTGCGCAAATTGAAACTGCATCTTCCTTTCCCGCACATCCCTCTCCAATGACTGCCATATCCAGAACAAGTAATTCCTTTGCCGAATCCGGAATGCCGACACATGATCCGTGTCCCACTTCTTCATAATTAGAAAAATAAAATCCTGTCTTGCTTAGCTTTTTATTTTTACTTAAATCTTTTATCAGCTCTATCATTATTGCTGCACAAGCTTTATCATCCAAAAATCTTGATTTCACAAACCCGCTCCCGGTATGCTCAAATCTGGTGTCGTAAAAAATAAAATCCCCGGTATTAATGCCGAGCTCCTTCACTTCATTATCTGACTGAACTAACTCATCCAGTCTTACAGACATATTTTCAGTCTCCCTCTTTGTCGTGCGCACTTTTTCATTAACATGGTCGGCGGGATTATTAAGCAGGAACGTGCCGCGGAAAAGCTTACCATTTGAATTTCTAACAGTTACGTATTCTCCTTCAAAAGAGTTCAATGGATAAGAACCAAGCTCAGTGATTTGAAGCGTGCCGTTTGATTTTATTTCCTTTACCATTGCGCCGAGAGTATCAATGTGACCGGATATAACGAGTTCAGGATTTTTATCGAATGAAATTAACAATGAACCCTTATTTGTCTCCGTCAGCAATAAGTTTTTATCGTTTTTAAAAAGCTGCCTGATATAGCTGATTATATCAATTGTAAAACCTGTCGGGGAATTTATCTTTAAAATTGTTTCTAATGTACTGACAATATTTTTCACTATTTTGTGCTGTCTATGATTACTTTGTAAATCTTCTCGCCTTCTTTTGTCATTCCGTATTTTTCGCGGGCGACTTCTTCTATTTTTGTATCAGAAGTTTTTAAATCATCTATTTCTTTTTGTAATTCCGATGTCTTCTGTATCTCCGATTCAAGCTCCTTCTCAAGATCCTTCTTCTCCGATTCGATACGGAATCTTTGTATGATGCCTTTATTTCCAAATGAAGCAAATGAAATCAATCCTATGAAAAAAATGATTACCATTACAAGGCGTAAGTTATATTTCATAAACCTTACCAGTACTTTAACTAAGCCGTCATTTTTTTCCGTGTCATTCATGTGTTTCTATTTTGTTTGTCAAGGGACAATTCAATTATTTTGTTTATCAGCTTTTCAAAATTCATACCCTTTGCTACAGCCGATTTTGGGACAAGTGAAGTTTCTGTCATTCCCGGAAGTGTATTCACTTCGAGGCAAAATAAATTATTTTTATCATCGAGTATAAAATCAATTCTTGAATATACCGAACAGCCCAGAGCCTCATGGGCTCTCAAAGCATTATCCATTACTTTTTTTTCTGTCTCCGATGGTAATTCAGCCGGACAAAAATATTCAGTCATCCCTTTTGTGTATTTATGTTCATAATCATAAAATCCGTCTTTTGGCCGGATTTCAATTACAGGATATATCTCGTCTCCGATCACTG
>JBBRTN010000231.1:0-4303 GCA_038244395.1 Ignavibacteria bacterium | reverse complement strand
GGAACTTATTAAAATTGAATTCCAAAAGTAATTTTATACAATCATTATTAAGAATAAATTAGACGTACTTTTTTTCGGGGCGCATCCCGATGACGTAGAGCTAAATTGCGGCGGGACAGTTCTAAGTTTAACCGGCTCGGGAAAGAAAGCCGGCATAGCCGATTTAACATTGGGCGAGCTCAGTACACGGGGAAATCTTCAGTCGAGGAACAAGGAAACAATTGCTGCATCAAGTCTTTTGGGCATTAGTGTTCGGGAGAATTTAAAAATCAGCGACGGAAATATAGAAATTAATAAGAACAACAGAGAGAAAGTTATCCGCATACTGAGAAAATATAAACCCGATATTATTTTTGCACCTTATCCATACGACAGGCATCCTGACCACATTAATGCGGGAAACCTGATTCGTGAGGCAGCTTTTTATTCCGGTCTGAATAAAATCAAAACAGGTAAGCTTGAATCGCACAGACCGGAAAAGGTTTTTTATTACAGAAATGCATATGACATGCCCGTAAGTTTTATTTTTGACATAAGCACAGTATTCAAAAAAAAAATCGATGTACTGAAATGCTACAATACACAGTTTTATAATTCTAATAGCAGTGAGCCCGAGACATTTATAAGTACAATGTTATTTGATAAGGAAATTGAAGCGAGGGCAAGGCATTTTGGTTTTAAGATAGGAGCAGAATTCGGAGAGCCTTATTTTATCCATGATGCAATAAAAATAAATGAAGATACATTATTTAAAATCTGATGCATTAAATTTTAATAATATTATTCCGGCTAATAATTTTTTAAAAAACTAAAAAAAAATAATTTGAACAATCAGGTACAGTTAATGAAATGGATGCTTGAAGACGCGCACAGAGTAATGCTCGAAGGAGTGAATCATCTTTCCAAAGAGCAGCTTTTTCAATCACCTGTCGACGGTGAAGCTTCTATCGGTTCATACCTTATGCATTTTGCGGAGTGTGATATAAGCTGGCTTGAAACTCTCGCCGGCATTGAACTCCCGGAGGAATTAAAAAAGAGAGCTTACTTCGACTGCTGGTATGATTCTCAAAAACCGGCTCCGCCTGCTGAGCCCCTGGAAATAAACGAATATCTTGAGACAATGGCGGAGACAAGGAAAATTTTTCTTGATTATGTTTCAAATATGAAAGACGCGGAGCTTGAAGAAGAAGTTGTAGTCAGCAGAAAAAGCGGTGAAAGAAGATTTAAGAAGAAATGGATAATATATCATATACTCGAACATGAAGCTCATCACAGGGGACAGATGTTTTTGCTTATAAGAAAAGCGGGCTGGAATAAAAAATAAACAAATATAATTATCTCAAAGAATAAAGTTATTCTTCAAAAATATATTCCGGAAGATTCTGTCTCCCTGGTAATTAACTGGATTGAAGAATACAAATTCAATCTGAAAATTACTCGGTCCCGGCTCAGCAAGCTCGGTGACTACATGCCTCCGCACAAGGGAAAGCCGCACGGAATAAGCGTTAATCACAATCTGAATAAATATTCCTTCCTGATAACACTGACTCACGAAGTCGCACATCTGGCGGCATGGAATAAATTCGGAAATAAAATTTTTCCTCACGGAGCTGAATGGAAAGATGAATTTAAAATTCATCTTAAACCTTTTCTTGAATTGAAAATCTTCCCTGATGACATAAGCGAAAGTCTTGATGCATATTCAATGAATCCTAAAGCATCAAGCTGCACGGACATTAATCTTATGAAGGTATTAAAAAAATATGACGGTGATTCAGGATTTGTACATCTCGAAGACATTCCGCTCAAAAGTATTTTCAGATTAAGGAACGGCAGGGAATTCATCAAAGGCGAACAGGTCAGAAAAAGATTCAAGTGCACAGATACGGCAAATAAGAAAACATATCTTGTGAGCCCGGTCGCAGAAGTCATTCAGGCTACATTATTTTAATAAGAGGTATGAGGTGTTTTGCAAATGAAAAAATTTTATGTAACATCAGCCTTAGCATTTTTGGTCATGGTCTTCATTGTATTTGTGTTTCCGATAGGATTCAGTGAATACCGGAACTCAGATGTGCTCGCGCCTTTATGGTACTGGATCACAACGACCGGCTCTGTATGGGGCGCCTCTGTTGTAATAATAATTTTGTATGCCTACCTGCGAATCTGTTTTAAAAACCGGCCGGGGAAATTAAATTCAGTTTATTATTTTACAGCATTGATCTTTATAATTGA
This sequence comes from Ignavibacteria bacterium, assembly GCA_038244395.1. Classification (GTDB taxonomy): domain Bacteria; phylum Bacteroidota; class Ignavibacteria; order Tepidaquicellales; family Tepidaquicellaceae; genus JAGPCH01. Next base: position 2,068 of record JBBRTN010000231.1, on the reverse strand, counting down.
AATTCTTTCCGCGGGCTCGACACTGTTTCTTTTTAAGAATGTGTTTAAAACCCGGAGACCTTCTCAGTTATATTTTATAGAAAAAGGACTCATAAAAAACGGAGACCGTGAATATTCTGCAATGAATCCAGAAGAAAAAAGTAAATACTTACGAAAGAAAATTAATGAGCAAAGTGACGGGCAAAATTATAAATTTGATGACATATATCCGCCAATACTCACCGGCTGGACAGAGGATAACGAATATTCATTTCCTTCGGGACACTCGCAGAACTCTTTTTTTCTCGGGACGGTATTCGCATTTGTAATTTATAAAACAAGTTCAAAAAAATATTACATAGTAATTCCGCTGGTCTGGGAGGTACTGACAGCAATATCAAGGGTCGTGATAGGTGCGCATTATCCGGTTGATGTTACCGGCGGCGCCTTCATTGGATTGGTTATGGGATTAATCGTAGTCTCATTGAAAAAAATTAATGCAATTTTTAACTGACGTATTCGCGAAGCAATAGAAAACCCTGAATTAGTTATCCGGTTTTCGGTTGAAGTGAAATTGCAGTCTTTGTAATTTCAATAAAAATAAAATTAAAAAATGGATTATATACTGGGAGTTAATCAGACTGAACTCGAACGGTTAGAGTTTCAAAACAGTGTCTGGAAAAAAGTTACTGACGATTTTTTCGAAAGAATAAAAATTCAAACCGGATGGAAGTGCCTGGACGTAGGATCGGGTCCCGGATTTGTATCAATGGATCTCCTGAAGTTGGTCGGGGATGAAGGAGAAGTGACTGCTCTTGAGCCTTCGGAATTTTACCTGAATTATTTTAAAGATGTATGCCTGAAAAAAAATCTTAAGAATGTAAAATTTCTTCACGGTAAACTTGAAGATGTAAATCCTGAGAAGGAATATTATGATTTAATTTATTTAAGATGGGTAATTGATTTCGTTCCCGATCCTGAAAATTTTTTAATCAAACTCCTGGGCGCTTTAAAAAAAGGAGGCTTGATTGCGATACAGGATTATGCGTATGAAGGAGTTGCCTTATTTCCCCAAGGCGGAGCGTTTGATAATGTTGCTGATGCAGTGAGAGCATACTGGAAAGCAGGCGGCGGCGACCCTTACTTTGTTGTGAAAATCCCATCGCTGTTTCGGAAAAATAATATTGAACTGGTGGAATATTCGCCGGTAAGCCGGGCAGGTGATAAGGACAGCGGACTGATAGAATGGGCTCATAGATTTTTTACTGTGCATCTGCAGAAAATGGCTGACATAAAAGTCATTACGCAAAAAGAAGCAGATGCATTGCTGGCGGACTGGCTCGCACACAGAAATAATGAGGATACAATTTTCTTTTCCCCTTTGATAGTAGATGTTTTAGGGAGGAAGTAATAACCAAATACGTTAGCTTTTATTTTTATGCCGGCTTAGCAATGGGGAGTTTGAAGTTAAAATTTATATCAGCCCTTTCGCGCGAAGTATCATGTCAATGATCTCTCTCACCGCGCCTTCGCCGCCATTCTTCTTACAGACATAATCAACATGCTTCTTTACTTCCTCTATCGCGCTGTTTGGACAGCTGGAAAATCCGACTTCTCTTAATAGCGGGAGATCAAACTCATCATCGCCGATATAAGCGAAGTTTTCATTTTTCAGATTATACTTGTTTTTTAATTCTTCAAAAGGAATTACCTTATCGCTGATGTCTTCATAGATATGATGTATCTTCAGCCGGTCAACGCGCATCCGGTTTACCTTTGAGCTCTTGCCGCTGATGACAGCAAACTTAAGCCCAAGCTCCCTGCCACGGACAATTCCAAACCCGTCGTGAGTATGAAATATTTTTGTATCCTCACCATTGCTTGAATAAATAATATGCCCTGACGTAAGACATCCGTCCATATCCATTAATAAGAAAATTATTTTTGATAACTCTTCTTTTGTTTTCTCTTTCACGATTTTTTTTTATTTTTTAATTGAAAGTTGTCACTGCTTTCAAACTAAACTTTAAATGCACTCGGACAAATGTCATTCAAAATGCATTCAGGGCAGTTTGGATTTCTTGCTTTG
>JBBRTN010000230.1:0-4330 GCA_038244395.1 Ignavibacteria bacterium | reverse complement strand
AATTACTTCAATGTGAGTCTAATAGCGGAGCTGTAATTATTTTAAAGATCTTTAAAACAAATGCAACAAGCTAATATTATTTTATACAAAAGGAAAAATAAAAGGGATATAATAAATGTCTGATATAAAATTTTTAGTGACAGGTGGAGCAGGATTTATAGGCTCTAATATAGTTTCGGAGCTTCTGAAGCAAGGTCATAAAGTAAAAGTACTCGATAATTTTTCTTCCGGCAAAAGAGAGAATCTGAAGAATTTCGAAAAAGATATTGAGCTTATTGAGGGAGACATACGAAGCTACCATATTGTACAGCAGGCAGTCAAAGGTGTCGAGGTTGTTTTACATCAGGCGGCATTGCCTTCGGTGCCAAGATCAATTAAAGATCCTATAACGACTAACGAAGTAAATGTAAACGGAACATTAAATATACTTGAAGCATCAGTCGGAGCTAAAGTCAGAAGAGTAGTATACGCTTCATCATCGTCTGTATACGGGGACAATCCTGAGTTACCGAAGCACGAAGGAATGCTGCCGAATCCGTTATCTCCATATGCGGTGTCAAAACTCGCAGGAGAAAAATACTGCGCTGTTTTTTCGAGAATATACGGACTCGAAACAATTTCTCTGAGATATTTTAATGTGTTCGGTCCAAATCAGGATCCGTCATCACAATACTCTGCAGTGATCCCCAAATTCATTAGGGCAATTTCAAATAATGAAAGACCGGTTATCTTTGGTGACGGGGAACAGTCCAGGGATTTTACTTATGTATCAAATGTCGTTAATGCAAATATTCTGTCTTCAATTTCTGACTGTGACTCGGGTATTTCAATGAACTGCGCCTGCAGCGGACAGATTACACTTAATGAACTGATATTCTTCATTAATAAAAATCTTGGCTCCGATATGAAGCCGGTATACGAAAAGCCAAGAGCCGGTGATATTAAACATTCGTTTGCTGATATATCGCTTGCGAAGAATAAACTTAAATATAATCCAAAAGTTGATTTTGAAAAAGGTCTGAAGTTAACTATTGAAAGTTATCAAAGTCATCAAAGTCATTCAGACAACGTGTAACTTAACGAGGGTATTTGAATAAATTGATTAACGGATTTTGAAAACTATAAAATTTATGACTAAGATATTACTTATAAATTCCTTATTTTAACGATAAAAAAAAAGAGATTTTATATTAAATATTTATAAGCAAACTATTTCTCAAATAACTGCAGCATACACATTGAGTTTAAACAAAATTTTTTTTAGTTTTTTAATATTCATTTCAGTCAGCGTCAATATTTGTTTTTCACAGGACGACAGCGATAAAGTAAAGATAGGACCGGAGGAACTGCAAGTAGCAAAGGGCGGACATTACTTTAATTTTGCGGATAAAAATAAAGTTAATATAGAAATAATTGTTCTAGGACTGGGCGCAGGGAAATATCTCATTCCGCAAGGCACTACGCTTTTTGATTTACTTATAATGGTGGGAGGCACCGACGAACGTACGGTAGACGAAATCAGGATTGTAAGGTTTAATAGTGAATCTCCTATTTTAAAAGGCTCTGAGGTAATTGAATATAATTATTCGGCTCTTTACGGGGACAATAAAGAAATACTACAGGCGCAGAGAAATCCAATGCTAAGACCGGGTGACATGGTGATTCTTCCTCCGCCGAAAGATGCTAATCAAAGTGTTTTTTATTATATAAGAGAGACGGTATCGTTTATTGCTACTATAATATCTTTCTATTATTTGATTGATAATCTGGTTTACAGATATAATTACCGTTGATAATTTGATAAGATTAATTAACTATTTTTTATATTTACAATGGAGTTCATTTTTTTGTTTATAAGACGTTGAAGTTCAAAATTAAAATTAAGATTTAAAAATGGCAAAAAATAATTCATATGATGAATTTGAAGATAATGAACAGTCCCAGGATAACGGGCAATCCAAAGATGTTGTTAAAGATTATATAAATGTATTAAGACAAAACCTCATTCCGATATTAATAATACTGTCCGTTTGTATTATTTACACTCTCATTTATGTCAACACGGCGACAAATATTTACAGGTCGACTACGAGCGTAAAGCTTGACAGTCCGCAGGGAAATATTCTTACTGCTACTTTCGGCTCTGACGGAGGATCGTTTGCCAGTGAAAAATATATTGCGGTACAGATAGCTGTTATGAAAAGTTATGACATCAGGGACAAAGTGGCAAAGGCATTAATTGATTCATTTAATACCGGTAACAGAAAATATTATTTACTGCTTAACAGGGCTGTCCTGCCGGAAACTGTGGCTGTGTCTCAGGAAATTTTAAGAAGAGATCTGGGCTCTATAGTTTCCATTGGTGCTATTAAAGGACTGGATGCAATCAGCATTACTGCCGAAGGACCGATATTCGAAGAAGCACAGTACATTACTAAAACTTATGCGGACGTTTACATAAAATACAATATTGAACTGAGCAGGCTTGATATTTCTAATGTTAAGAAATTTATTGTAGATGAAAAGGAGAAGAAGTTTAAAGAATTAAATGATGCCGAAGTTTCTATAGAAGACTTTCAGAAGAAAACCGGATACATTTCTCTAAGCTCTCAGACCGGGGCATTGGTACAAAATATTTCGCAATATGAAACAAACATTAAGTCGAATGAAATTGAAATGAAAATAAGGGAGAGCAATCTTAATACTTTAAAAGACGAGTATGATAAGATGGATCCCCAGCTGTATGATTATATTAATGCCCAGATAAACCAGTCTTACCTTTCCGCAATACAAACGCAGGTCTCATCTCTTGAGGTACAGAGAGATGTGGAATTGTCGACGATTAAAGATGAGCGGGTTCAGGAGAAGACGAGAGAAAGCTTTGACAGGAAGCTAGAAAGTCTCAGGGGAAAATTACAAGAGCAGATTGAAATTTTAAAAAATGGAATAACTGCGAAGACTCCTACAGACAAGAAGAATTTAAATGATGATATATTCAAGGCGAAACTTGAAATGGAAGACATGCGGCTGAAGAATAATGCATATGCACAGCTTATTAAACAGGCACAGGGAGAGTTAACAAATCTGCCGGAACAAATGGGCGAGCTTGTAAGGCTTGAACGTCAGAGAAGCTCAGCTGAAAAATTATATACAATGCTCGAGCAGAAATTTCAGGAAGCAACCATAAATGAAAGAGCAAGAGTCGGAAACGCTTCCATTCTTGACCTGGGGCTTGATAATAATTTTCCTGTTGCTCCCGACAGACCAAAAATAATTTTGCTTGGAGTTTTAGTTGGATTGGTCCTGGGATTAGGATTTGCATTTGTCAGAAATTATCTTGACAAGTCCATTAAGTCGCCTGATGAGCTGGAGAGCCGCGGCGCAAGCGTACTGTCATGGATTCCAAAGATAGAGACTATCAGTAAAAACGGAACTGCAACTCCCGAATTTATTGTAGGCAACAAATCTAATTCCGCAGCATCCGAAGCCTTCAAGGCTTTGAGAACAAGAATACAATTTTCAAAACTTGAGTCGGAGCAGCTTAAAACAATTCTGGTAACAAGCTCAATTCCTATAGAAGGAAAAACAATAGTCGCTGCAAACCTTGCAGGAAGCTTTGCTCAGGCAGGCAAAAAAGTCCTGATCATGGATTGCGATCTGAGAAAGCCGAGAATTCATAATATATTTGAGTCGGATAAATTTCCGGGATTGAGTGATTATCTCTTTAGTAATGTTACACTGGAGGATATTACAAAACGAACTCCGATGGATAATTTATATTACATTACCAGCGGTACTATTCCGCCCAATCCCTCAGAACTTTTAGGCTCCGTGCAGATGAAGCAATTTATAAATAAGCTTAAGGATATTTATGATATAGTCATAGTTGATTCACCTCCTTTTATTACTGTCACGGATTCGGAAATTCTTTATAATATTACAGACGGTACTATACTTGTCTGCCAGGCCAATAAGACACCGGCAGAAGCGTTCTGGAAAACATATGACAGGCTCAGCAAAAAATATCCTCATCATTTGCTTGGATGTGTGCTGAATAATTTCAACTTCAAGAGTTCCTACGGATACTATTATAATTATTATTATTATTATTCGCAGCCGGAAACTAACAAGAAGATTTTAAAATAATTGTTTTACCCCAAAATAATTTATCTTCGGCTAGCAGTCAATTCTCCCTCTTATTAAATTTTTTTGAATTATATACTTTTGAATTATATACCGGTGTTTAATTATAATCTAATGTCTAATGAATGAGTAAACTTACTTCAGAACCGGAATGGACATTAGAGATCAAGCCGGTCTCGGGATGGTT
>JBBRTN010000229.1:0-4361 GCA_038244395.1 Ignavibacteria bacterium | reverse complement strand
GCATAATATCGGCGCTTCCGAGATAAAGCCTTGGTCCGCCGTTGTTATGAAAATAATATGCCCGGCTGTGTTCAAGAAATCTTCCAACGATGCTGTAAACATTTATGTTCTCGCTAAGATCCTGCACCATTGGTCTCAGTCTGCATATGCCGCGGGTGATCAGATCAATTTTTACACCTGCTTTAGATGCCAGGTATAAGCGCATTATTACCTCTTCATCAACAATAGAATTAATTTTAAAAAGAATGTAACCGTTATTGTTTTCTTTATGAGATTTAATTTCATCGTCAATCATCTTAAGAATTCTTCTCCTGAGATTGAGCGGAGCTACAAGCAGTTTTTTATAACTTCTTTGTTTTGAATATCCTGTTAAATAATTAAAAAGATGTGACGCATCCTTGCAAAAATCCTGGTTCGCAGTGAAGAGACCAAAATCAGTATAAACCCTTGATGTGGCTGAATTATAATTTCCCGTACTGAGATGAAGATAACGTTTCATTCCCTTTTCTTCTTTTCTTACAACGAGAGCCATCTTGCAGTGTGTCTTCAGCCCGGCTACGCCGTAGACTACATGCACGCCAGCGTTTTCCAGCGACCTTGCCCAGATAATATTATTTTCTTCATCAAACCTTGCCTTTAACTCCACGACTGCTGTTCCCTGCTTTCCGTTTTCCGCAGCTTCAATGAGTGATTGAATAATGGAAGAATCACCGCTGGTTCTGTAAAGAGTCAGCTTGATTGCATACACATTAGGGTCTCCTGCAGAATGATCAATGAATTTACTTACCGAAGAAAAAGAATAGAAGGGATGGTGCAGAAATACATCGTGCTCTGAAATAGTCTTAAAAAAATTATCCTCTTCACGGAAATATGAGGAAATCCTTGGAGTGAATCCTTCATACTTCAGATTCCTGTTATCGATTTTATACAAAGACAATAAATCACCGAGATTCAGAAGACCATCAATTTTATATATTTCATTGTTCTCTGCATCAAGTTTATTTTTCAAAAAATTAAGAAGCTTATCCGGCATTTTCTTGTCGACTTCAAGTCTGACGAGAATTCCTAAGCGGCGCTTCTTTACTTCTTCTTCTATCAGTGTAAGAAGGTCTGCGGCTTCTTCTTCTTCGAGCTCAAGATCGGCATTTCTTGTTATCCGGAATGCGAAGCAGTCAATTGCCTTCATTCCCGTAAAAAGCTTCTCGGCGTTTGCCCTGATTATGTCTTCCAATAAAATATAGTTATACTGACCATCGGATTCGAGTGAATAGAACCTTGAAATGTTATTGGGAATCTGAACTACACATACTTTTTCTTCGATGTCTTTCGACTCAGGATCACAAAGTATAATCGCAAGAGCCAGACTGCGGTTAATCAGATTCGGAAAGGGATGAACATTGTCTATCGCAAGAGGCGTGAGCACCGGGAAAATTTCTTCTTCAAAATAATCATCTACTTTTTTTCTGTCCTCCTCATTTAGCTCATCATATTTAAAAAAATGTATCTCGTTTTCAGCAAGCCCGGGTATAACAGTTTCATTGAAAATTTCATTTTGTTCATCGACAAGGGGCGTTAGCGTCTCATAAATCATATCACGCTGTTCCTGGGCTGACATACCGTCAGTCGAAAGTTCATTTACATTGCTGTTAACCTGGCGCTTAAGTCCCGCCACACGAATCATAAAAAACTCATCAAGATTGTTGCTGAATATTGAAAGAAATTTTAATCTTTCCAATAGCGGCTGTGAAGTATCTTTTGCTTCTTCGAGAACTCTCTTGTTAAATTCTATCCAGCTTAATTCGCGGTTAAGGAAATATTCGGATTTATTCTTAATCATAACATCATAGCTTAATTTATCCGAATTTAATCTATATCAGACTTATATTCTACTTATATTCTATGGAAATTCAGGGTTTATTTGAAATGACAACCTTATTGCCGAGGGCATCAATTCTATAATTCTAAAAAAAATAATTATGTAAGAAAGTTATGTTGTACCTCTGAAAACTTACCAAAAAATTTTATAAAAAAAAGATGCCATACTTTGGGAATACGGCATCTTTAAAATAAATTTCGGTACAATGATTTTATTTCGGGACGAATTTTAGTGCTGCTGAATTTATGCAGTATCTTAAACCTGTAGGAGGAGGTCCGTCATCGAATAAGTGTCCGAGATGCGCTCCGCATCTTCTGCAAAGAACCTCATCCCTGTCCATACCGTGACTCATATCTTTTCCAACCAAAACATTTTTTTCATCAAACGGCGCATAAAAACTGGGCCATCCTGTCCCAGATTCGAATTTCGTGACAGAGGTGAATACTTCAAGGTCACAATCTATACAATAGTAAGCTCCTTCTTTATGATTGTCGAAATATTCATTATGAAAAGGCGGCTCTGTGCCTTTCTGACGCGTAACCTGATATTGCATATCAGTAAGTTGTTTTTTCCATTCCTCATCGGTTTTTGTTACTTCGTATTGCATCGATGCATTATTGCTTTCGGTCTTGAGAGAATCTTTGATACCAGCAGATTCATTGTTCATTGCATTTTGTCTTGTGCAGGAAAATAACGTAATTAACATTAAGATTATTGTTGCCATAAATATTTTTGTTTTCATTTTTTTAAAATTTTTTCGTTCAGATTAATAAACGTAAAAAAAGCTGTTTCGGTTCATAGTCTTATTTGATCTTATCTGAATGATTGAATGATTTGAATGATGTTTTATCAAAAGTTTTTTTAAATTGCATAAAAATCCGAATATGCTCAGAAAAGAAATCATAAAAAGAAAAAACTCAGGCAACATTAAGGATGTAATAACCTGGAGATGCCATGAAGTCCTGAGGATTGAAGCATTCAGCGATGCTGTCTTTGCATTTTCAATAACCCTTCTGATAGTTTCTCTTGAAGTGCCCGAAACTTTCAGCCAGCTGATTGACACAATGAAAGGTTTTTTTGCCTTCGCAATAAGCTTCGCGCTTTTCTTTCAGATATGGTATGACCAGTTCAAATATTTCAGAAGATTCGGTTTGCAGGATACATATTCGACACTATTGAATGCAGCATTAATTTTTGTAGTACTATTTTATATGTACCCTCTGAAATTTTTATTTAATCTCCTGATTCCGGGCGGGACTCATAAACTTCCTGAAGGAGAAGTAATGATAACACAGCCTCAGGTGTCTTCCCTTATGATAATTTACGGCGCCGGCTTTATTGCCGTTCAGATTATTTTTGTCCTGATGTATCTGCATGCTCTTAAGCAAAAAGATATTTTAGATTTAAATGAAGAGGAAGTTTTCGAATCACGCACACAATTATATGTAAATGTGATCCTTTTTTTTCTCGGGCTTGGATCCATCATCTTTGCATTCGCTGTTCCTCCTGCAAATGCCGGAGGTGCAGGATTCTTCTATATATTAATTCTACCTGTATTAACAATCTATCATACTGCCAGGGGAAAAATTGCAAGGAAAAAATTCAAATAAAGTATTCGCTGTACGTTTCAATTATTTTTTTATATTCTGTAATTACATTTTCCCTGTCCGCAACTGAATTTCCGAGACTGATTTTCAGTGACCTGAGCTTTCCGACACATTCGATTGCCTTTGAAAGCCTTTCGGAAATTGTCAGCTGCTTCTGAAGACCCGTAAATACTGTAGCCGTTGCTGTAAAGACCGCGACTATCCCGCAAGTCCATTTCCATGCAGGCGCACCCTGTCCGGCTATCGGGCCGGTAAACGCAGTGAGACCTGCGAGCAATGTTGCAAGGACACTTGCAATCAGACTTATGTAAATAAATCTCGCGTTTACCTTTCTTAATTTGATTAACTGTAATTCTGCTTTGACCAGACTTTCAAGAATTTCCTTTTCCATATAAATTTCCCCTTAATGTTTAATTAAATATAATATTAGAAAAAATCTTATGAAAGTGTTTTTGGAATATTTTCCGGATGAAAACTCTTGAAAACTTTTTCGGCAATTAAGAAACCTCTATGCTTTGTTATTTTATTTAATAAGCTTAAATATTATTTTGTGTAACATTGGCTACCTGTGAAAAAAAATAATTTTATTCCTAAAAATCCCGGTATCCGAAAACCCTATTTTATAATGTCATTAAATCCGTATTGAAACCAGTATATTATATAATCATTCTCCTTACATTAATTTCATATAAGTTTGCCGATATGAAAATTCTGACTCCCGACCTGCTTACAAGGAATGAAGTGCAGACAAATATTCTGACAGGGCAGATGGATTATCCATATCAGTACAGGGTTTTGAAACCTGCAATCGGATACACTCTTCAGAAATTTATAAGCATATTTATTCCAAACCGTTTTCGCGCTCATCTGTATGCATT
>JBBRTN010000228.1:0-4379 GCA_038244395.1 Ignavibacteria bacterium | reverse complement strand
GATCATTCAATGTGTATTCATATTGATAAGATCTTATCGCTTCCTGTTCGATCAGGTTGCTGAGCCGTTTATAGTATGCTTCAAATTTTGTGAACCAGTCGTTCGTTATCCATTTATCAACGCCAAGAATAAAATGAATCGCCTGCTCAGCCTTCAGACCGTTTTCAGCTGCATTTCTTAAATCAAAAAAAGTCCTCCCGTCAACGAGTTTCTCCAGTCCGGGTGACTGATAATAAAGACCAACTGAAGCCCTGATTGTAGTGAGTGGATTTACTGCATAGCCGAGATTAAATCTCGGTTCAAGATAAGGGGTTCTGATGATCTGAAAATAATCAAATCTAAGTCCGGGCTGAGCGAAAAATTTATTAGTGACCTTAAACATACTCTGTGCATACACATTGGCTCTTACATTATCCTCACCCTGAAGATTAAAATTATCAAGTAACGCAGATGCCGCGGGAAAATTTCTGATGAATGATTTAAACTGTTCATCAATCTTGAGATTGTAATTCAAATCTGTTCTGACAATATCAATCCCGCCTCCGAATTCCTGCTCCGAATTTTTATTTATTTTTACCGACCTGTTGCCCAGGGAAATTTTTCTGAAAGTATATCTCGAATTAAATTCAAGTCCGAGGAATGCGCCGATTCCCCGCAGACTGTCTCTTTGTGAAGGAGTATAGCCTTCCCTGTCAATGAGCGGATCCAATATTTCACTGTTAAAATCATTGTCGCCGCTGTTCTTATACCATGATAAAGTGGTGCGTGAAATAAAATTCTGATTGGGGATATAGTGCCATGCAAGGGAGAGCATATCATTTGTAGTAACATCATTCACAGCAATACTGTCAGCCTGCTTGCTTCCTTCACCCGGAATAATATCAACTCCGTCGGATGAAAAAACTCCGTTAATTAAAAATTTATTTTTTTTAAATGGTCCGACTGCTATTTTAAACTGGATGTCCCGGAAAGAAGGAAAAGAAGAATTTTCGGAAATCAATCCTGCTCTTTTTGCAAATGGTCCGACAATTAAATCATAATAAGTTCGCCTGCTTGATACTATCCATGAACCCGGTATCTTCAGCGGATTCCTGCCGTTGAAAATTATATTTGCATTGGATATACTTGCATTAATTTCCGAGACGAGAGTTTTTGTCTTGTCACCTTCTACATTTAGAACATCAAGCACTGCAGAGAGCCTGTCTCCGTACTTCGCAGGAAATCCTCCCGTAATTAAAGTTATGTCGCTGAGAGTTTCCGGATTGAACATGCTTACAAGACCGTAAAGACGGTAAGGATTAAATATTTCCACATCGTCCATTATGATTAAATTCTCATCCGGACCCGAGCCTCGGATGACTAACTGTGACGTGAAATCGCTGGGCGCAGTGACACCCGGCAATGACTGCAGGGATCTCAAAACATCTTCGACCGCTCCGGGAAGCATCTTCACATTCTGCGGTTTTATATTATATAGACTTGTCCTCAGGTCTTCCTGACGCTGCCTGAAATCACCATTGACTTCAATCTCATCTGTGCTTACTAATTTTTCAATAAGATAAATATCGAGATTTTTGCTGCCGGAAATATTTATATTCTTGTATTCATAGGTACTGTAGCCGGGATTCTTAATGGAAATATTATAGCTTCCAGGCTCAATCTGAATTTTATATTTCCCGCCGTCATCAGTAAAAACTTTGTAGTTTACTGAGTCATTTGAAATATCAATCAGAATATTGCCAAGCTTTATATTTTCTTCATTGAGTACTGAACCGCTTAGAAATACTTTATTTGTATCGGATAAATTTCCGGATTGTGCAAAAGAAAGATTTGTCAGAAATAAAGCAGAAACGATAAATAAAATTTTCATAGGAGCTTTGATGTGATTTTTGTATCCAACACAAGTTCCAAAACGAAATCATAAACCTTTTAGTTTCATAGAGCCAGTTCCAAGAGTGCGATGAGAATTTACTTAGTTCAAAAGCAGAACAGCGGGGAAATCAATTGATGAATAACCCGGCTAAATTATTTTCGTGTATTTATTAATATCTGAATTCAGCTTGACAGCGCTGCTTCTCACCGCATCAACAAATTCACGTGCGCTGCAATTTTTTGATGCCGGGTAGATGATACTGCGGCTTGAATTAATTACAAAGTTTCTCGAAGATAAATTTTCAATCAGGTTTTTAAGATCATTTTCCTGCGCACCGATTCCGGGTATCAGCAAAGGGATGTCAGGATTTGATGAAGTAAAACTTTTCAGTTCCTGCACGTGATTAGCTCCGAAAACAAAACCTATGTTCCCGTTTTCATTCCACTCAAGACTTTTCTCTATTATTATCTGGTACAAATATTTATCATCAACTTTCAATGTTTGAAAATCACTGCCTCCCGGGTTTGATGTCAATGCGAGTATGTAAACCGCCTTACTCTTCCTTTTGATGAAAGGAACAATTGAATCTTCACCCATATAAGGACTGAGTGTAATCGAATCAAAATTATATTTATCAAAATATGTCCTGGCATAATATTCAGAAGAATTTTCCATGTCGCCTCTCTTGGCGTCACAGATTTTAATCAGGTCTTCAGGAATTGAAGACAGGCTTTCTCTTATTGCTTCTATACCATCCTCTTCGAGACATTCATAAAATGCAGCATTAAGCTTGTAGCCGGCCGCTATATCTTTTGTTGAGTCAATAATAACTCTGTTAAATTCTGATACGGGATTTTTATACTTTAAAAAAAATGAAGGGATTTTGTCAATGTCTGAATCCAGACCTATTACAAGGTTGGTTTTATTCTTTGCTATGATATGGTCAAGCTTTGTTGTGTAATTCAATAGTCAATTGTTAATGATGTATAGTCAATTATCAATTATCAATTATCAATTATCAATTATCAATTATCAATTATCAATTATCAATTATCAATGATCAATTGTAAAAGTTAAAATTTATTTTTCCACATCATGGATTCGACCGGCCGGTTTGTTTTCTTATTATACTTCGCGCCGGGTTTTTTATCATAAGGAGTCAGTACTTCACCTTCCACTTTAAAATATATCAGCTGACCAATCGGCATTTTTGCATAAATACGAACGGGCTGCTTGACGGAAATTTCGAGTGTCCAGTTATTTTTAAAGCCAACATCTCCTTTACCTGCCGTAGCATGTATGTCAATTCCGAGTCTGCCCACGCTTGACTTGCCTTCGAGGAAAGGAACGAACTTGTAAGTCTCAGTATATTCGAGTGTAACTCCGAGATACAATTTTGTAGGATGCAGTATGTGACCGTCTTCAGGAATTTTAAAATAATTTACTTTATTGTGTTTCTTTGCATCCAGAACTTCATCTTTATAAACTGCCAGCCATTCGCCAAGATGAACATCATAGCTGTTCGATCCGAGACACTTCGTGTCAAATGGTCTTACTAAAATATTTTTATTCTTTATTTCTTCGAGAATTTGTTTATCAGATAAAATCAATTTTATATCTTTTGATTTGTTAAGTTGTTTAAGTTTATAAAGTTTGTCATGTTTGTTTTAAATAAATTTATCCATTCACTATTCACCATTTAAAACTGATTCCGGTATCTGTAAGCGCTCATCCCGATTCCCATCATTACAAGGAAAGAAAGTAATGAGGACAATCCATAGCTCATCATCGGGAGAGGAATGCCGATTACCGGCATTAAGCCGATTGTCATCCCTACATTTATAAAAAGATGAAACAGAATAAGACTCGCAAATCCAATACAGCATACGCTGAGAAACTTATTTTTAGAGAGGTATGCATTATTAACAAGCTGAAAAATTATTATCATGTAAAGGATTAAAATCAGCACAGCACCGACAAATCCAAACTCTTCGCCAATCATACAATAGATGAAATCGGTCCATTGCTCAGGAATGAATTTTAGCTGAGTCTGTGTTCCCTGTAAAAATCCCTTTCCGAATAATCCGCCCGAGCCGATGGCAACTTTGGATTGAATAACATTATAACCGCTTCCAAGCGGGTCTGTCGTCGGATCAAATACTGCTTTGATTCTGTTTTGCTGATATGGCTGAAGCTTCTGATAGAGCGTATCTACCGAATATCCTATCAGAAAATTTAAGACAAGAGCGCCTATCGTTATAAAAATGTTTCTCTTAAAAAAAAGTAAGATTATTCCCACTACTACAAGTGAAAGAATAAAATAATTAATTCCAAAAAATGCGCCGATGACAACAAGCACAGGGGAAATTATAAGAAATAAAACATATGGTGTAAGGCCGACCCAGAATAACACAGGAAGTATCATAGATAAAAACACAAGAGAGGTGCCCATGTCCGGCTGTCTCATAATCAGTGCGACGGGCAGCAGTACAATTGCGCATGCTTT
>JBBRTN010000227.1:0-4396 GCA_038244395.1 Ignavibacteria bacterium | reverse complement strand
TCTATAAACTTTCAGGATGGGTATTACATTTCCAATCCACGAATAAGAATTCCTTTAAGCGGAACTATTGGTTTTATGGTTTCCGATACTATCAATGTCCCTTTGAATGAACCTGTTTCAGACGTCAATGTTTTCGTTGCATTAAATCATACCAATGAAGATAATCTTATACTTACTTTGCTCTCTCCGGCAGGAACTTCTGTAACATTATACAGCAGGTCTTCGCTCATTAATAACAGTGATAATATTGTTACAATTTTTGATGACCAGGCAGATTTATTATTAGCAAGCAATAAGTATGTCATGTTTTCACCGAAGATAAAGCCGCTCATAAATCTAAATTCGGCTTTAAGCGGGCAGAATACTTCAGGTAAATGGAAGCTCAGGATACAGGATGTTGCTGCATCTGATACAGGAACACTATATGCATGGGGAATTCAATTTAATAATCAGCATACAAAAACAAAGATACTTTCGTTAACTTCTTTGATCCAGGGATTTTATAATAATGCGACTAATCTGATGGTGCCGGACTCAATGAGAGTTTATCTTCGGGATGTCCGCCCACCTTATTTAATATTTGATTCTTCAAAAGCTTTATTAAATTCTTCCGGTTCGGCAAATTTTATTTTTAGTAATATTAAAGAAGGTGGTCCGTTTAATATACAATTGAAGCACAGAAACTCCATTGAAACCTGGAGCGGCGTTACAAATTTTTTTCTGATTTTTGGGAATAAATTATTTTCACCTTTCAATTCATTTTACAGTTACGATTTTACCAATAGTAAAAACAAAGCATTCGGCTCTAATCAAATCCAGGTCGACAGTTTACCTGACAGGTTTGCAATATACAGCGGGGATGTAAACGAGGACGGGACTGTTGATCTGGCTGATCTGACACTTATAGATAATGATTCTTACAATTTTACATCGGGCTATGTCAAAACAGATTTGAACGGTGATAGCTTTGTTGATTTGAGTGATTATACTTTAGCAGACAATAATGCTTTTAATTTTGTAAATGTTATAAAGCCGTGAGAATAAACTTCTTATTGATTTAATAAGATATAATTTGTAAAAAAAAATAAGTAGACACACTCATTGTAAGTGTTTGCATAACGTCCTAATTTTGTATTGCTATTATTTTTAATCTTTAAAATAAATTATTAAACAAATAAAACATGACAACAAAAAAAGTTATGCCGGCAAAAGGTTATTCTCTGCATATTGGTTTAAACTCTGTTGACCCAAATCATTATGACGGATGGGATGGTGAATTAACCGCATGTGAATTTGATGCTAAGGATATGAACGATCTGGCAAAGTCAAAGGGATTCAGCAACAGGAAAGTTTTACTTTCTCAAAAAGCCACACGCAATGCGGTGATTTCCGAGCTCACGAAGTTGAGTAAAAAACTTGTGAGCGGAGATATTTTATTCATTAGTTATTCAGGTCATGGAGGACAGCTTCCGGACATGAATAATGATGAGTCTGACCATCTCGATGAAACCTGGGTTTTATATAACGGAGAGCTGGTGGACGATGAACTGTACTATTATTATTCACTGTTTGCTCCGGGAGTAAGAATTTTAGTATTGAGCGACAGCTGCCACAGCGGCTCGGTCACAAGGGAAATTCATTACTCGAGAGTTTACGGACCGCAGAAGAGATACCGTAACATGCCTTCATCAGTCGCTGCAAGAACATACAGGAAGAACAAGGCATTTTATGACAAAATATTAAGTGATCCTAAGTACCGGGAAAGTAATCCGGACAAGAAGGGTTTCAAAGGTAGCCTGAATGCAACTGTCAGACTGATCTCAGGCTGTATGGATAACCAGCTTTCATCAGACGGAAATTTTAACGGGCTGTTTACGGAGACATTACTGAATGTATGGAATCACGGGAACTTCAACGGAACTTATACAAAGCTTGCTAAAAAAATTATCAGCGCAATGCCTTCCGACCAGACTCCCAGGCTTTCAGTCATTGGAAGTACAAATTCTAAATTTAATACTGAGCAGGCATTCAGCGTTTGATAAATGAAAAATATCTGAAGAGATATTTAAGCCAAAGAAATAAATTAAATTTAAATAAAGATAAGTACAAATTTTTTAATTACAATTTTATTTCAATTAAAGCCGGGGGAATCTTCCGGCTTTTTTGTTGGTTAAGTTTGAGACTTGATTTCACTATATTGATTCAACCCTGAATATTTAATAAATTAAAATTAAAAGAATGAAAAAGTTTTCTCTTTTTATTTTTATGCTCTTTTTTTTAAATGAAGCATACGCACAGAATTATTATTACTATGAGGGGAAAAGGATTAACCTTGAGCAAAGGACCGATAAGGTTGCGATAATTTTAAATTCTAATTCATTTGATAAGGAATATCTTTTAAATAATCTTTCTTCTGTAACAGGCATTTCGAATAAAGTCTCGGAAATAGGCGAGAACATGTATCTTGTTAATTTCAGTGAGACAAAGTCAAAATCCGAACTTGACAATTTCGTTTCTGTAATTTCAGGTAGAAGTAATTTAATTAAATTTGTAACTCCGGTTTATTACGGCGATTCAAAGCGTGTAACTCAGGTTCCATCAGATGAATTTATAGTAAGAATGAAGAGCGGAAAAGGTAAGGAGCTGCTTGATATTTTTAATATGAAAAATAATATTAAAATAACCGGTGGTGTCAGCGATGAAAGGGGATACCTTTTGAAATCAAATAACGGAGTAAATAGGAATGCTCTTGAACTCTCGGAGACTTATTTAAATTCGGGATTATTCGAATATGCCGAACCGAATTTCATCTATCCTGAATTCTGCCTGCTGACATTCACTCCTAACGACGCCCATTACTCCCAGCAATGGTCGCTTAATAATACGGGACAGACAGTTCCGACTGAAGAATATTTCTACGGAGACCAACCCACTGTTAATGGTATTCCCGGAGCAGATATGGATGTGAATCTTGCGTGGGATTATACGACCGGGTCATCCTTGCTTAAGATCGGAATAATCGATACAGGTATTGATTCTGCTCATCCGGACTTTCAGGCTTCGGGACATTTGCTTGCGGGATATGATGCCTGCTATAATGTAAACACTGTGCCGAGAGATTCAGGAAATCACGGAACGGGTACAGCAGGCTTAGTCGGCGCGGTAATGAACAACTCAATCGGAGTTGCCGGAATTGCTTCCGGATGCAGGCTGATATCAATCAGAATTTATAATGCACTCGGCAACGCGACAGTTGCCGGAGTAGTAAGAGCTTTTGATACAGCCAGAGTAAGAGGAATAGATGTACTTAGCAACAGCTGGGGCGGAGGGACAGTAAATTCGTCAATGACAAATGCAATTAATAATGCAGCGACAAACGGAAGAGGCGGACTTGGATGTGTAATATTATTTGCATCCGGTAATGACGGCAGAAATTCTCCCATATTTCCGTCCGTACTGCCAAATGTAATTTCAGTCGGAGCATCAACTCCCCATGACCAGAAAAAAGCACCGGGAACAGGTAATGCATATTACTGGGGAAGTAATTACGGCGAAGATGCATCCGGCGACCTTGATGTAGTCGCGCCGACATGCTGTTACACTACTGACATTCAGGGACCTGCAGGTTATGTCGTAGGAGATTATGTTGATTCTTTCGGAGGAACATCATGCTCATGTCCTAATGCTGCCGGAGTTGCTGCTTTGGTTTTATCAGCAAACATTTCACAAACGAGGCTGCAGGTTACATCAAACTTACTGAGGGGATGTGATAAAATTGATAACGTCTCATATTCAACACCAAAAGCTTATGGAAACTGGAATGATTATTTCGGATACGGAAGAGTAAATGCATATAACTCCGTGCGCCTTGCAATGGGAGCGGACGTGACCCCGCCGACAATTAATCACAAGAATATTTCTTCGGTTTCAAGTACGTATCCTACTGTTATCAGTGCAGAAATTTTTGATCAGGACGGATCGCCTGTACCTTCTGCCGGTATCAATCAACCGGTTTTATTTTTCAGATTAAATAAAAATAATGCAGGATGGTCTGCATTTGATTCATTGAATTCATTTTCCTTCTCGGGTAATAATTATAATTTCAAAATTCCCTGCCAGGGATTTGAAACTCAGGTTCAATATTATATAAGAGCCAGAGACAATTCCGGGAATACCTCAACATTCCCCCGGGGAGCGCCGAATACTTTTTGGTTGTGTTATTTTGCAGTCGGGACATTTGCAACTTCCTCAAATACAATAGGAGCATTTACTGCAACTGACGGCGGTGCATCTTATTCGCCGACTGTAAGTTTCGGAAATTTTCCAATCCTTAATACAAGAGTTCAGATATATTTAAATCACTCATATATTAGCGACGAAATTATAGAGCTGTATT
>JBBRTN010000226.1:0-4406 GCA_038244395.1 Ignavibacteria bacterium | reverse complement strand
TTTAAAATATTTAAAATCAAACTTGACTATATAAATCAGTTTAAGTAATATTATTGTAACTAATTTACATTAATATTTCTGTTAGAAACTTGTTAGTAACTTTTTATTTGCTCTTTTGATAAATTCACTTTGATGTAACCAAATTATTATTATTAACAATGATTGTTAATAACTCCCCATGAAGCCGGTAACGGCTATATTTATAAAGAGGTTGGAGCTTTAGTGATTTGTTTAAGGCTTTAGTTTTCAAAGTCATTCTAAATTATTTTTTTAACGGCAATATAAAGTAAAATATTAACTCACTTTCATTTGTTAATAATTTTTTAAAACCCTTAGCGTGTCAAAATTTTCTACTTCTGCTTTAGATAAAAATTTAATTCCGCCAACACAAAATAAAGAATCAAACGAACACAGGTCTGACTCCGAAACGAAAGCAATTTCTCTCTGGAGTAAATTTATTGAACTTCTTTCTGATAATCTAAAAGTCAGCGAAGTAAATACCTGGTTCTCGGTTATTACTCCTAAAAATTTAGAGAATAACATTCTTACAATCGTTGTCCCGAGTGAAGATTATTACAGTCTTATCGAAAGCAGGTATAATAAAATCATTTCCAAAATTGTAGAGACGCTGCTCGGAGCCGAAGGAAAACTAAATTACGAAATAACCCAGATGGGTTTATTCAGTAATTCAGATAAAGAAAAAAGGGAAGGCGACTTTGAGCAAAGGACCCGCAATACAGATATTGCCGCTCAAAGCAATCTGTATGACTCTTTAAAAATAAAAGGCGAACAGGAAGAAGAGTTCAATTCGAACTTAAATCAAAAGCATATGTTCGACAATTTCATCAAGGGTGATAGTAATGAACTCGCAGTAGCTGCGGCATATGCAATTACAAATAATCCGGGTAAAACTTACAACCCTTTTTTTATTTACGGCGGGGTTGGTTTGGGAAAGACGCATTTAATTCAGGCAATCGGAAACGAAATATTAAAAAAATTTCCGGAGAAAAAAATCTATTATACAACTGCTCCGGATTTTACGACTCAGTTTACAAATAATATTGCACAGAGCAGAATAGATTTTTCCACAAACAGAAACGGCACTAAGAAACTTGATTCATTTTATAAATCACTGGACGTACTCATTCTCGATGACATTCAGTACCTGAGCGGAAAAGAGAAAACCCAGGATTTTATGTATCAGATATTCAACACACTTTATAATGAGAGGAAACATATAATATTTTCCAGTGACAAACCAATAAACCAGATCAAAGGTATCGAAGAAAGACTTATCTCACGATTTCAATGGGGGATAACTACTGATATTCAGCCGCCTAACTGGGAGATGAGAGTCGCCATAATCCAGAAGAAGTTTGAAGAAGCCGATATTGAGGCACCGGAAGAAGTCATTCATTTTATTGCTACAAATGTAAAGGACAGCATAAGGACCATCGAAGGGTGCATTGTAGGGATAATCGCAGACAGTGTCCTCAGGTATCAGAATGAAATAAATCTTGAGATCGCCGAAAATGTAATCGGCCGGGTAGTCGGAACCGTAAGACGAGCTAAGAATATTTCCATAGAAAATATTATTTACACAGTTGCAGGCTATTACAATATTTCCGAAAACCAAATCCTCTCACGCAAGCGAACCAAGGAAATTGCTTTTGCAAGACAGGTTGCAATGTATCTTGCGAAAGATCTTACCACATTAACCCTTGAAACTATTGGATTAAATTTTGGCGGCAAAGACCATGCAACCGTACTCTATGCCCACAACTCAGTATCAGCGCTTTCAAAAAAAGACAAAGACGTTACAAATCAAATCCTGGAAATAAAAGAGATACTAAAGAATCTCTGATTATTTTTTTCTTAATGTATTTTTTTTTATTAGTCTGGAATCCGGACATTTACTCATTTATAAAACTCATAAAAACTCCCTTTATAATTATCATCTATTTGTAAAATTTTTAAAAAATATTTGTCAGTATCTTATCAGTAACTTCTTCACAAGTTAATATAGCTGACAGAAATCTGAATGAAGCGCTGTCTCTGTTATCTTCAATTGTTAGTTTTTTTAAATTAAGCTATTTTTATTAACAAGTTATAAAGGCTGTTTCATCGGTTAACTTGGGGGACTTAGGTTTACTGACACAACTAACATCACTACTACTGCTACTAATATTTATATAATATATTAATAATAATATGCTGGAGAAACTTTACATTAAAAACTATCTGATAATAAAAGAAGCTGAGTTTGACTTTGTAAACGGACTGAACATACTTACAGGAGAAACGGGCGCTGGAAAGTCGATTATAATAGATGCATTATCACTGATGCTGGGAGAAAGAGCTGATTACTCCATTATTAAAAAGGACCAGGATAAATTGATAGTAGAAGGACATTTGAAATTAAGAAAGAACGAAAAGATAAATACATTCCTGAAAGAAATTTTTCCGGAGGAGGAGACAGATGCAGTAAATTTAATTTTAAGAAGGGAGCTTCTGAAAAAGGGCACAAGCAGAACTTTTATAAATGACAGTCCGGTAAATATATCTGACATGAAAAAATTAGGGGATTTAATAGTAGATATACATTCCCAGAATGAACATCAGTCACTTCTTAATAAGGAAACTCATATTGAAATTTTAGATAATTACATTTCAAATAACGAGCTACTTGAGAAATACAAAATAGAATTTAAACTACTGAAAGAATTAATCAGCAGCTACAATGAACTTTCTTCCAAAAAAGAAGACTTGTTTAATAAGCGGAATTTTCTGGATTTTGAATTAAAGGAAATCAATAATGTAAATTTAACTGCGGGAGAAGACAAAGGACTCGAAAACGAATTAAAGAAAATGGAAAATATGGAAGACATTTCAATCGGATTAAACAGTATTTTGAAGTTACTGTATGAAGATGAGTTTAATGCATCGGCGGCGATAAATATTGCTTTAAAGGAATTAAAAAAGATTTCAGAGTTTGATAACAATTTCACTCAAATAATAAAAGACCTTGAACAATCTTTTATTCTTGCCAAGGAAAGTTCGGAGTATCTTATAAAATACAGGGATGAACTCAATTTTGATGATAAGAGAATTGAAGAAATAAGAAGCAGATTAAGCTCTATTAATCATTTAAAGAAAAAGTATGGATTAAGTACGGAGGAACTTATATCGAAGTCGGAATCACTTCAATTGCAGCTTACACTCGCAGACAATTTTGATTATGAACTTGAACAGCTGCTGAAAAATATTATTTTAAAAAAGGAAGCGGTTTATAAAGTTGCTAAAGATATTTTTGAAATAAGGAAGAAGAAATCGAGGGACCTTGAGAAAGGAATTAATTCACTGTTAAAGGAAATTGGTCTTGAGAGTGCGGAATTTAAAGTGGTGATAAATAATAATAGCGGATCTGAAAACGAATTATTATCACAAAAATTTCAGAAAGAATATGTAAGACTCGGAACTGACGGATTTAATGACGCAGAGTTTTTAATCAGGATGAATAAGGGTTCTGATTTTTCACCTCTGAGAAAGTCGGCATCAGGAGGAGAAATATCACGTATTATGCTTGCAATAAAAACCGTTTTATCCGGCAAAGACAATGTGGGAATCCTTGTATTTGACGAAATTGATGCGGGAATCAGCGGGAGAGTTGCACAAAAGGTGGGAAAAATTCTGAAGAAATTATCCGGGACACATCAGATAATCTGCATCACACACCTTCCGCAGATAGCTGCAATGAGTGACAGACATTTTCATGTCAGCAAAAAGGAAGACAATGAGGAAACCATTGCAGGGATAAAAAATCTGACCGGGAAAGAAAAAATTACTGAAGTTGCTAAACTGATAAGCGGGGAGAAGGTAACAGAAGCTGCTTTGAAAAGCGCGGCAGAATTGATAAAGGCTTAAACCACCATTGGCAGTTGTTCAAATTTGCTCAAAAAAAAACCTCCACACAACTTTCAATACTCAATGAACTAAAATATGAAAACAATATGCAAAAACATAAAGCTAATATATTTCAATCCGTTGTCAGGAATTCACTAAGTATAATCGTTGTGTGAAGATTAATTAAAGGAAGAACAAATATGAAAGAACATTTGCTTGATTGGACAAGCTGTTATCTCTAACAAAGTCAATATAATAAAAGTTTTGAAAAAATTGTATACAAAAAAAAATTATTTTACAATAAAATCTGCAAACTCTTCTGCATCCGTTCCTCCGAGATAAAAAGTTAAGTCAATATTATCCAGGGCTTTTGTAATAAAAATTTTTTCAAATTTAATTCCCTTCAGTATCTTTTCTATATCCGATATCTCACCGTGACCCAAAAAGTCTCCGTAAATTTTTATATCACTGATAATTCCGTCAGCCACCTGAATACGGGCATC
>JBBRTN010000225.1:0-4417 GCA_038244395.1 Ignavibacteria bacterium | reverse complement strand
TTCATCAAGAAAGAATGTTCCCTGCAGCTCAAGGTCTTTCAGAAAATGAGTCTGCATATCGATGAAGATCGTTCCGTTGTCCCTGTCCTGCAGAGACTGCTCCAGGAATTTATAGAAGATCAGAGGATTCACATAGCCAAACTGTATTCCGTCGGATGAAATAATCGTCTCACCCAAGCCTACATCAAAAAGATTTTCAAATGAAAGCCGGATTCTGTTTGCTGTAAAAAATTTTGTATATCTCAGATCGCGCACCGGATTGTATTCTCCGACTGTCGAAGCATATATGGAAGAAAAATTAATTATTCCGTAATTAAATTCAAACTTAAGAAAATCCATATTCGGCGCATCCCCGGACAATGCCAGGCTTTTACTGTAGCCAAGTCCGTACTTTAATTTTTCCCTCCCGAGCTGCGCAGAAATTCCCATTCCTTCGGAAGGTTCAAAATAATATTTTAAATACCCGTTTGTAAAATCATAGTTAACAATGTTTTCAATATTCTCCACATACTTGAACGTAGATTTTATTTCCGGAAAGACTGTCTCAATTAAAACTGAATCCCCGACCGCGCCGCCTTTCTCTACGGAAAAATTATAACCAAGATGATCAAACAAACTTCCCCTTATCCTGAGTCCTCCGTCAAATATTTTAGCATTCGATTTCGAATTCGGTACAAGCTCATTGATATAATATAAATGACCAAACCCGTTTATAAATATATTGTTATTTTTCTTCTGATATGCGAATAAATATTTTTCCTTATCGGAAAGTATATATTTAAATCCGTTTGAAACATTCATATTACTTTTAAACATAGACGCAGTAGTTTTTTTATTAATCTCTTCCGGATTGAACTCTATCATGTATTTTTTTAAAAGAGTCTTTTCTGTTGAACTTAGCTGACTGAGCTTTGATTCTATCTCTTTAAGCTTGGCTGTAACCTGAAATCTCGAAAGATTAGGATCACCATCATTAAAATCAGAAACGACTCTCTTCACTCTCATTTCTTTTATATATTCATAAACAGGATTATTTAACGGGACATTTTCAATCTGCGAAAAAACTTCCTGTGAGAAAAATGTCATTACTACAACTACAGGGAAGAGTATAAATATTAAAATTTTGGTTGTCATTTAAATATTATATTTTGTAATAAATTTTGTTTTACATAATATAATTTTTAGATTTTAATTAATGTATAAAAATTAAACTATGGTAATAGGAGTAATAAGATTGACGGATTATTAAATCAAATTCTTTTAAAAAAAATGTTTATTCCTTCTTACATAAATTCATATAAGTCCGGCGAACTTTCACTGCGTGCAGCAAAATTAAAATCAATGCTCGCCGACTGCAATATCTGTCCGAAAGACTGCAAGGTCAATAGAATCAATAACGAAATCGCAGCATGCTACTCCGGGTATTATCCGGTTGTTTCTTCTTTTTGTGTTCATTACGGGGAAGAACCCGTGCTCGTGGGTTCTAAGGAATTGAATAATGAAAACGGAGTGGGAAATATTTTCTTCGGTAACTGCAACCTGAGGTGTGTCTATTGTCAGAATTATGAGATTTCCCAAAACCATAAATCTGAAATAAAAAATGAAGTTACAATCGAGAGACTTGCAGAAATGATGCTCGAACTTCAGAGCAGAAATGTCAACGCTATCGGCTTTGTATCGCCGACACACTTTGTCCCGCAGATTGTAATGGCAATTGAAATCGCCTGTGCGGACGGTTTAAACCTTCCTCTGGTCTACAATACAAATACATATGATTCTGCCGAAGTCCTGAAATTACTTGACGGAATAATTGATATATACCTTCCCGACTTAAAATATTCCGAGGATGAATACGGATACAAATATTCAAAAATAAAAAATTACGTTCAACATTCCCGGGAAGCTATTGAAGAAATGTACAGGCAGACCGGCAGTGATTTAATTCTTGAAAACGGTCTGCTCAAAAAAGGATTGCTCGTAAGGCATTTGATTCTGCCTAACGATATTGCTGGAAGCTATGACACTCTAAAATTTATTTCAGAGCTTGACAATAAAATAAGCCTTTCCGTCATGTCGCAATATTATCCTGTACACCAGGCGCTGAAGATAGATTTGCTTTCGAGAAATATACGCGAACGCGAATACGAGAAAGTGATGAATTATCTTGATGAACTGAATCTGGAAAACGGCTTCCTGCAGGAGTTTGAATCTGAAAGTTATTACAGACCGGATTTCAATGACAGGACAGAGCCGTTTAAAAGATGAAAAAATATTTCCTGAACTAACTTGCCTTACGGTCTTTATATTCTTTCAACAGAAAAATTTTAAATTGATTTTTATTTCAGGGAAAAGCAAAGCAGATCAGGACAATCAGATTAAATCAATAAATAAAATTCCTGCTTTACAAATTAAACGATGAGTAAGTGAGGCAATGAGATTATTAAATGAGTCATTCTGTTTCTTTTCTATTTATTATTATTTACAATTGAAATTTTCATTTTTATAAGACACTTTATGAAGTCCGGTCGCCGGACGGTAAAAATTAAAACAAAAATATTATGGAAAAGAAAAATCAGCAGGAGAAACCCAAAGAAGATTTACCAGGATACCCTGAATATCCGGATTCGCAGGATATTTTTAAAAAAGCGGTCGAAGAAAGTAATATAAATCCGGAAGACATTTCTTCAGAGAAAGAGCCGAATATGAATCCCGACGCGCTGAATGAAAAAAGCTTTGAAGATGATGTCAGCGGTGATGACCTTGACGTTCCGGGATCTGAGCTCGATGATAAAGAGGAAGCAGTGGGCAGCGAAGACGAAGAAAATAATTATTACAGTCTTGGCGGGGATGATCACGAAGATTTGGAAGAGGATAAAGGAGATTAATTATCTTATTAATTATCTTCCAGAATATCTGAATATTAAAAAAGCGGGAGAATAAATCCTTCCGCTTTTTTTTTTGTCATTCGATTTAGTCTTCAACAGAACCTCATTTACTTCACAAGCAGCATTTTCTTTGTAGCCACGAAATTATTAATACTAATCTTATAAAAATAAATACCGCTCGATAAATTACTTCCGTTAAAAGTAACGGAATACTTTCCCGCGTTCTGCTTTTCATTTACAAGTGTCATTACTTCTTTACCGAGAGCGTCATAGATTTTCAAATGAACTACCGCTGAAGAAGGAAGTTGGTAATTAATAACTGTAGAAGGATTGAACGGGTTAGGATAATTCTGAAATAAAATAAAATCATCAGGAGTCGAAGTTGTAATATTATTTATTCCGATTACTACTTCAGCGAAAAAATTATCATAATATTCTTTCGCAGTCTGCGAGAGCTCACGTAATTTTGTAATACTGTTAAGATTGCTCGAGCCTCTTGCAATCACCTGTGCGATAACTATTACCTGCGTGTCACCGGGATTCATATTCAAAGGTCCGAAGCTTTGGTAAAATTTCATATCTCCGGAGAAATCCTGGTTCCATCCGGTACTTGTGACGGGATCTCCCGAATATACGAATCTGGTTTCCTGTCCGCTTACAGGATTTATGTATGGTGAACCATTAGTATGTAGTCCTTCTAAAGTATAATAATATTCTAAATAATTATTTGGTTGATTTCCCCTGAAACTAATTGTTGAGCTTAGGTGCATTTCCTTATACCCGACTTTAATTTTGTTTCTTTTACCCTCATAGTAAGCAACTGTATCATTAGAAGATCCTGTGTATGTCAGAGGACCTCTTATTATTGTGAAACCCGTTGCAGGCGGAGTGCTGCCATAGGAAGGATCAGTATTCTGAAGATTATATATATAACTTAAACTCAAATTTGTATCAACTCCCCCTCCATCATTCCAAGGATCTCCCAGATCATCATCACTGAAAAGATTTATGTAAGCATTTGTCCATACATCATTGCCTCTGTTTATGATCCTGTATTCCTGATAAATAATGTTTTTTAATTCTTCGGGCTGATTAAAAGAAAAATTTATTTGTTTTACATCCGCTAAAAGGGGAGCAGTTCTCCCCTCACCCTGGTGAGAAGAAACATAACTGTCTGTGTAAGAATAGAACATTGTCTGATTACCGAAATCAGACGCCTTCCAGCTCGAAGTTGATGAATCAAAATAAACAGGAGCACCCTGATCGGAATTTCCAAGCAGAGTGTTAGGCCATATAGATCTGTCTGCATCGTTTGCATTAAAAATCAGTTTGTAAATTTTGAAATCAGGAGTGCCTTGTCCCTCGGGAATTCCGTTGATTGTCTGCCCAGGCCAAAACTCCGAATCATAATTGCAAACAGTAACACGAATAACACTATCCACAACTGCACCAATTGTTATCCCTGAAATATATCTCTGGAATTTATCTCCATTTCTTGGCCACTCAAATCCGGCATTGGATGTAAAAGGATG
>JBBRTN010000224.1:0-4428 GCA_038244395.1 Ignavibacteria bacterium | reverse complement strand
TTTTGAATCGGATAACTTCTTCATCGCGGCGGAGAAATCTTCTTTCATGCTATCTATTTTTTTCTCAACACTAACTAAATCCTCCATAAATCCCACAAACTTATCATACAATGCGCCGCTTTCATTTGCAATTTCAATTACATTTTTTCGTTGATTATCCTGCTTCCATATATATGATATGGTTCTTAAAGAAGTAAAAAGAGTTGAAGTCGAAACTAAAATTATATTCCTTACAAGCGCCTTTTCATATAACCTGTTATCTTCTCTCAGAGCAGTAAAGAGAGCAGCTTCAATAGGTATAAACAAAAGTACATAGTCAGGTGAATTTATTCCGTAAAGATTCTGATATTTTTTTATACTAAGGTTCGTGATATGATTATTAATATTCTGCAGATGAGTCTTCAAAAAACCCTGCTTTACAGATTCATTCTCTTCGTTGTAGAATTGTTCGTACGCAATGAGAGAGACTTTTGAATCAATCACAAGATTTTTTTCTTCAGGCAGATTGATTATGTAATCAGGTCTTAGATTTTTTCCTTCTACATCCCTTAAAGTTTCCTGCTTTCTGTAATGAATATCTTTTTCAAGTCCTGCTTTTGATAATATAAGCTCAAGCTGTATTTCGCCCCAGTCACCCTGCAGTCTTTTATCTCCTTTAAGTGCGTTGGTTAATTTGACTGTATCCTCGCTGACCTGCTGGTTTAATTTTACTATACTTTCCAGTTCCTTCTTGAGTGAAATCCTTTCCCTTGTTTCTTCCATGTACGTCTCATCAACTTTCTTTTCAAAGCTTTGAATCTTTTCCTTCAGTGGGCTAAGAATATCATTTACTTTCTTTTCATTCAGCTCTAAAAATTTCGTACTCTTCTCCTCGAATATTTCATTTGACAGATTCTTAAATTCAAGTTTCATTTTTTCCTGAACTGCGGTTAGCTCGCTTTTATGCTCGTCCAGTCTCTGCTCCAAACTCTTTGACTTTTCTGCAAATGCAGATACGCGGGAACTCAAATTAATTATCTCTGTATTCTTTTCCTTATTTTCTTCCACAGCTTTTTCATAAAGTGATTTCTGGACGTAACCCGTTTCAAGGTTTGCCAGAGGAATTCCTTCCGCTTTTGAAAACCTGAACTTTGCTACAAGCCACGCAGCCACAGCGCCTGTTAATAATCCCGTTAATAAAAATATTATTTCCATTTTATTAAAATTGATAAGTATGTTTAAATTATAATATTATCTTCTGTAATATTATAATGAACTGTTTGATTAAGTTATTTAAAATTTAGTTTATGCTTCAAAAAAATTTGCATTCAGAATTTTCTTATAAATTACCTTTATGTCTTCAACAGCTTTATAGAGGTCAGCTGTCTTTATGAATTCATGCTCAGTATGCGCGTCTGTAATACTCCCGGGACCATAAAGAATTTTATTCTTTATATTTGTAAAAGCCGGAGCATCGGTTCCGAATGAGACAATACCTGTTTCAAATCCGCTTACAGTGCAAAATTTCATAGGGACATGCTCATAAAGAATTTCCATTTCGGATTTTTCGTCAACCAGATTTTTCAGGTGATTAATAATCTTATTGTGTGAGGCAAATGTTGTTCTGAAGAACAATTTCATTTTTACCAGATCAGAGACGACGTTATGCGCATTTTTTGATTCAAGCATCCCGATATTATATGCTGTGCTTCCCAGTAGTTCGTCTTCACCAAAATCAAGCTTCTCCAGTCTTCGGATAAATGCTAACATTCTTTCAATGGCATTATCTCCTAAATGCGGATATCCCGAATGACAGCTCGTGCCTTTAAAATTAAGACTAATGGAAATATTTCCTTTTGAAGCCTTGATTAATTTATTTTCCGTCGGCTCTCCTATAAAAATGAATTCACATTCTTTCATAATATCATTCGCGGCAAATGCGCCCTCAGAGCCGTCTTCCTCGCCGCTCACCATTAACATCCCGAAATTTTCATATCCTTCTTTTCTTAATTGCCTGCAGGCTTCAAAGAGATATGCAACCTGTCCTTTGGCGTCGCACGAACCTCGCCCTTTGATTATATCCTGATCTCCGGAAGGTGGGATATAGGGAGGAACTGTATCGAGATGTGAGCAAAAAATAATTTTCGGCTCACCCCATTTAAAGAAAATATTCTCACGGCCGGACTTTGTTTTTTGTATCTCTGCTTCCGCATCAGCCGGTTTATGTTTTGCGGAAATATATTTTACAAGTTCATTCTCTCTGCCGGATGTGGAATCGAATCTCATTATATCTAAAAGAAAATCTATCATGCCGCTATTAGTAATTTAAGTTCTGTTAACTCCAGCAATAAACTCCAGCGCTTCATCATTAAATCCGGTTTCCTTAAGTGTTTCGAGAATGAAGGGAGTCTTCTTCTGAACATAAATATTAATATCGAAAGGATTTTCCTTTGCAAATCTCTTCTTCAGTTCGCCGTATATTTTTGCTTTCTCCGGATTTTTTCTCAGGTGGTCGCGGAATTGCAAATGATTTTGCAGACAAAGACTGTCTTTAATGC
The DNA here is from genome assembly GCA_038244395.1 of Ignavibacteria bacterium. Lineage (GTDB taxonomy): Bacteria > Bacteroidota > Ignavibacteria > Tepidaquicellales > Tepidaquicellaceae > JAGPCH01. The sequence goes on along the minus strand of JBBRTN010000224.1, from coordinate 1,891 downwards.
AGACATATAAATTATGTTTTTGTTTTATCAAATCGATTTCATTCGGAAGGTTCTTATCAGGATGACGCTTGAATGCTTCCCGGTCTTTTACTCCTAAGTCACCTATATAATTATAGCCTAACTTCTCGAGTTTCGAAATTATCTCCTTTAATATTTCCCTACTTTCAATAATGATATCAATGTCCAGTATGGGTTTTGCAGAAAGCCCCTTTACTGAAGTGCTCCCGACATGCTGAATATCAAGAGAAAGGTAACCAACGTGTATCTCATAGATTGCTTTCAGCTTTTCAAAAGCCAGCGGCCAGAGAGGGGAATAATCTTCAACTATTACTTTTTTTTCTTCGGTCAATTTTAAAAACAGTCATGTTAGTAAAATATTGTTGCGGGTTTTGGAAAGCATAATAAACACTTTATTATATTCAAGAAAGGCAAAATCAAAATTTAGTGTATAACGAAGTCGCTGCAAAAAAATTATACTGAATTTTTATTTTGGCTTTACTTTAACTTTACTATTGTCAGCAACTCCTTTATATGATGCCCGCAGTATTTGATTAAGAAGTCTTTTGTTTATTCCCGGCAGATTTATTAATGTCCATCCCTGCAGTCCCCATTTATTGGGCACAGGATAGACTATACTTTTATCAACTAAAGTAAAAATATACTGATCGCTTTCCGTAAGTTTTACACATGCCCTGTTTTCTTTTTGATTTAATGTAGCAAAAATTTTTTTATTTATCCTGAAGGAAGGTTTTTCAAAGTGAGGCATCTCCTCAACGCCCGGAAAAGACTTCGCCAGCATTCTGAAATATTCAGTATCAATCATATTGTCGACAATTTACCATTGACTATTGACCATTCACTATTGACCATTGACTATCGACCATTGGCAAAGACAGGTACTTTTATATAGCTGTCATTGTGCCTGATTTTTAGTGACATATAGAATATGTGTGTGCTAATTTGGATTTTGAAATCGATATCCTGGCACTGCCTACAAAAAAATTCCCCCGGACACTTCAATTCTTTGTCCAGTGATCCATCCTGCTTCATCGGAACAAATAAATGCAACAACACTGCCAATGTCATCTCCCTAGCCCAAAACTTCCTAAAGCAGTTTGAGCAATCATGATATTTCTTCTTTCCTGCGGCGCGTTGCGTATAGCAGCATTATTAAAATCCGTTTCCACGGGTCCCGGCGCGATTACATTCGCCCTGATTCCCCGCGCTCCGGCTTCTTTAGCAAGATATCTGGTAAAAACTTCGACAGCGCCTTTCATAGAAGCATAAAGTGAATAGCCCGGATTAACAAAGCGGGTGGTACCTGTCGAAATGTTAACGATACTTCCGTGATTATTGATGTGCGGCAATAACTTTTGTGTCAGAAAATAAACTCCTTTAAAATGAATATTCATAAAGTTATCAAACACTTCTTCCCGGACTTCCGTAAACGGAATCGTTGCGCCAATTCCGGCATTGTTGATAAGGTAATCAAATTTTTCGACTGCCCAGACTTTTTTTAATACGGCTAAAACCTGTTGAATGAAAGTGTCATAAGATTTCAAGTCTGACACATCAAACTGTAACGCAGACGCACGCTGTCCCATATTAGAAATTTCTGCAGCTACTTTTTCCGCTTCTTCTTTTTTTGTGTTAAAGGTAAGGATTACATCAACGCCTTTGCGGGTGAAGGTCAGAGCCATATCTTTTCCAAGTCCGTGGCCGCCGCCGGTTACAAGTGCTATTTTATTTGACATAATTTATTTTGTTTAAAAAAGGATATTTGAAAATCCGTTCAAAATTTATGGTGCTATATGATTTATAGTGGAAATTAATTCCAAAAATTATAGTTTTCCTGTCCCCATTTTGTCAGTTCAGCCTGTTCCCCCCTTTT
>JBBRTN010000223.1:0-4437 GCA_038244395.1 Ignavibacteria bacterium | reverse complement strand
TTCACGCTTGGCGAAACATCTACCTGAATCATGTTATTTCCGTAAGCTTTGTTTGCTGCAGTGGTATAATTATAACTAAATGCCGATCCTCTTGTATAAAGCTCCCCTCCGGATTTGCTCCATGTTTCAATAGTATTTCTGCTCTTTGCAACTAAGTAATAACTTCCGGTCAGTGCTTTTGCAAAAGTGACTGAGCCTGTTAATGTAACGGAATCTATTACTGCTTTTGCTGAGTCAACAATTGCAAAAGGTGAGTTGATATTTCTTAAGTAAAATCTTGCTGTATCTCTTATATTCAGTCGGTTTAAGACTGTATTATAATACCCTTGCTGTATAAGAGTTATTGTTGAAGGTACCGGTGCAGAGGTTGCTGTTTTACAAATGTTGTCAAGAAAGAGATTATTTCCGAATCCGCTGCGTGCCCTGAATTTTATTTTGTTCGTTCCCACCGGCAGCGGATATGATTTGGTTGCCCATTGACCGGCTGTGGGAGTAAAGGTTGAACCAATTGGGACGGCAGTATTAAGATTTCCGTTTATGTTATTTCCCCAAAGTCTTGCTAATGTTGAATAAGTTGTTCCCCCGTTGACAGAAGTTAATATCTCCAGAGAATCAGTGTTTCCGTTTATGTAAGGCGCATAAGCATAATCATATTTTAATAAATCTCCTGCAACTGAATTTGAAAAAGTTAATGTTACTAAGGACTGTGTTGTTGCCAGAGGAGCATTGAAGTAATCAAATTTTGCCGCGCCGGTACCTACACCGTAACCGCTGACAGTATTTCTTGTCCAGAAATTTGTTCCTGTAAATTCAATGTTCCAGTTTACCGGCGCAAAAGTTACGCCTGTAAAATCTTCACACAATAGTATTGTTGGCGGAGCACTGTTTACTTTGCAAATACTGTCGAGATATAAATTATTTCCAAATCCGCTTCTTGCTCTGAACTTTACCTTGTTCGTTCCTACCGGTAATGAATATTTTTTAGTTGCCCATTGACCGGCTGTAGGAGTGAATGAAGTTGCAATGGGAGGTGCAGTATTTAGATTCCCGTTTACATTATTTCCCCAAAGTCTTATCAATGTTGAATAATTTGTTCCGCCGTTTACAGAAGTTAATATTTCAAGAGTATCGGTACTTCCATCAGTGTACGGTGCATAAGCATTCACTACCTTTAATGAATCACCTGCAACTGAACTCTGAAAAGTTAATGTAACTAATGACTGTGTTATTCCTGTACTAGCACTAAAGTAATCAAATTTCGCCGAGCCGTTACCTACGCCATAAGCACTGACAGCATCTCTTGTCCAGAAATTTGTCCCTGTAAATTCAATGCTCCAGTCTGTCGGAGCAAAAGTTATACCTGAAAAATCTTCACATAAAGCAGGTAACGAGCCGCCACCAATTGTAAAATTTGTATTTGAAATATCGAAGAAAACATTTCCTACTGACTCTACTTTTATTCTTGCAAGTGAGGTATTTATATTCGGTATAGTAACAGACTGTGTACCGTCATTTGCAGTGCTTGCTAACAATGTAGTCGGAAACGTATTACCGCCGTCTGTTGATAATTTAATATTTACCAATGAACAGCTGACAGGCGCTGCTGTTGTATTAGCAACATTCCATGTAACCATCTGTGCACCGGCCGCCCAGGTTACATTTGTATTTGGAGAGGTAACTAAAAATGGTCCGGCAGTCGAACTTACATTAAACGCTATAGAATTAAAATTTATTCCTCCTCCCCCGGCATTGTTATCTCTTGCAGTCAGCCGGAAACTTAAACTTCTGGTATATGTCGGTAAAAGTTCTCCGATTGTAGTAGTGTTATTTAATAAATCGCTGAGCTTTGGAAAAGTTCTGGTAGATGATACAACAGGTGAAAATGATCTGAAGATCGGAGCATTGCCCACAGGTACGGTCGGTGCTCCTGCAGCGCCCAGATCAAACTCTTCCCAGCAGTATGTCAATGAGCCCGGTGTTTCCACATCTGTTGCCGATCCGGTTAAAGCAAACGGTGTGCTGATGGGAATTGTAAAACCACCTGCCGGAACGGTTACAGTAGGAGGTGTATTACCTGTGTTAGTAATTACAGGACAGGAATTTCCGCTTCCTGTTTGTGTATAAGCTGTTATCTCACTAACGCTCCCCGAATGAAAATAAGCATCACTGTGTGGTTGAAGGTCTTGAGGTGCACATATTCCTGCATAAGGCATAATTGTGCTTCCGCTTCCCGGCTCCCATGCAGTTGTAGCATTTCTGTTGCCGGCACAGTTGCCTGTAGTACCGTTGAAGGTATGGTTACCACTGAACTGATGTCCCATTTCGTGTGCAACAAAATCAATATAAAAAGGATCTCCGATTGGAGCAGACGTACCTGTAACTCCTCTTGCTTTCTGTGTAGAAATACAAACTACACCTAATCCTGCAAGCCCGCCTCCACCGGTTGTGAACACATGACCAATATCATAATTAGCCGTACCTATAACCGCTGTAATATTTGTCTGGTTTTCATTAATCAACGCATTTGGATCATTGTTAGTGTAAGGATCTGTCGCTGAGTTTGTGTAAACTATAGAAGTATTATTTGCAATCAGAACCATTCTTACGGAAACTTCCTTTTCATATACACCATTAACTCTGTTTATCGCAGTTACAATTGCAGCCTGCCCTAAAGCTACTGTCCCGCCATGAAATGCAGTGTATTCTCCGTCTGCAGCGCATGCAAGCCGGTAAGTTCGTAATTGCTGACCGGTCATTACTGAATTATAATTATTAATAAAATCTGAGTTATTGATTTCCTCATGCACGAAACACTCAAATGGTTGTTGACTTAAATAATCTGACTTATAAAAACTCATGTAAATTTCCGTGTTATCCATACTTACAGGATCAATAAAATAATCTCCGTTCGGAGTCAGTATCATCCCGTGAAATCCGGATACTGTAACATCAATTTTCCCTACGGCATATGGGTCATCTATTCCTTTTACGTTGTATGTTTTCATTTCCGGATACTGAGATGCAAGTCCGGGCTCCATCATTGAATATTCTGTTACATAGAATTTTGAGAATTTGCCGTCCGGTGCAGGCAACTCAATTATAAAGGGAGAAGTAGTAGCTCTTTCACTTCGCTCAAAAGGAGATGTTGCTAAAATATTCCTTAAAGAATTTAAATTTAAATTTAGACTCCTGTATTTCAAAGGCATATACCTTTTTGAATCATTATTTTTAATATTTAATCCTGAATTATCTGACCATACAGAATTATTCTCCTGTGCAAATATCAGGTTTTGCTTAATCGCCAGCCCGTCTTGATCAATAACAACATTGACTGTATTAATAAGACAGAAAGCAAACAGAGCAATTACAATAAATCTTGTAAAATTTTTCATTTTATTTTTTTTATATTTTTTGGGGAAATAAATTTATATTTTGATTTATAATTATTTGAACCGGGAAAATTGTAATTATTGCCTTATTGCTTATAATGATTAAGTCGTCAATTTAACAACGCAAATCTAAACTGGTGGGTGGCTGCAAGATAAATGCTTTAGATAACAATTGAAATGTTACTTTAAAAATTATTTTTGGGGAATTCGATTTATTTTTTTTGCCAATATAAGTCCCTTTCAGGATTTATTTCTGAGAATATTATCCCGCAGCGATGATATCTTGTTAGCCGGTGATTCATTATGCAATCGAATCCATTGACGGCATTAGCGAGCGCGGCGATGGTGAACAGAAGCTTCTCAAAAAAAAACTTCTTACCAAAATTAATTGATAAGAAGCTGTTTAATTTCTAATGCACACTGTTAACTTAGCTAACTGACTATTTTATCTCAAACACCCTGTCTAATCTTGCTATCTTCATAAGCTCATTCACATTCTTGTTCACATTTGTCAGTATAAGTTTTTTATTCTTCTCTCTTTCCATTCTTTCCGAAAGCAGAAGGACGGAAAGCCCCGAGCTGTCGCACTTGGTAACGTCTTTAAGATCAATTATAAACTGGTTATCAATTTCCTTCTGCAGAAAAATTAATTCAGCCTTCAGCTGCGGCGCAATCTCGTGGTCGAGTGATTTTGATTCCAGTTTAAAAATAGTTTTGTCAGTCTGTTTGTCTATTTCAAATTTCATTTTAGGAGTTATTAGGTTGTTTGTTTTCTACGGGTTTAGGAGAATCTTTTGGAAGAAGAACTTTCCTGCTGAGCTTTAACTTTCCTGAATCATCTATTCCCATAAGCTTCACCTGAATCATCTGTCCCATCTTCAAAACATCTTCTACTTTCATTACTCTCTTGTTATCAATCTCGGAAATGTGAAGCAGTCCTTCCTTGCCCGGAATGATCTCGACAAACGCTCCGAAATCCTTTATCCCTTTGACTTTTCCTTCATAGATTTTTCCTATCTCCGGAACTTCGGTTAGTCCTTCAATCATT
>JBBRTN010000222.1:0-4471 GCA_038244395.1 Ignavibacteria bacterium | reverse complement strand
GCTATCTTTTACAGATTTTTTCTAAGCCGATAGAAGACAGACCAACAGTTTTCTTTGAGATCATTCAGAGAAAAGGCGCGCGAAGTTTCGGCAAGGGAAACTTCAAGGCATTGTTCGAGGCGATTGAGAGAGAACAGGAGCTCAGAGGAACACTTTAAGTTTTTTAGATTTTTAATTTTTTTAATTTTTGTTTTTAGATATTTAATTTTAGATTGGGCTTAGTAATTCAAGCCCTTTTTAATTATTAATCAGAAGGCTATTCATTATTGACTATTAACCATTGACTGTTGACTATTCACTATTGACTATTCACCATTGACCATTGACTATTGACCATTTCTAAATTATACAAAAAAATGACATTTAAAAAAAGAACACATACCTGCGGTGAATTAAGATTTGCCGATGAAAATAAAAATGTTACATTAAACGGCTGGGTGTCAAAAAGAAGAGACCTTGGAGGCCTGCTGTTTATAGACCTTCGTGACAGGTACGGAATTACGCAGCTTAAGATTGCACCGGATAAAAAAGATATTTATGAGAATGCATCGAAGCTCGGAAATGAATTCGTGATTTCAGTTTCCGGAAAGGTAATCAAAAGGGAAAGTATAAATAAAAATATACCGACAGGTGAAATTGAAATAGATGCGGATGAACTTGAAATACTTAACGAGTCTGAAGTTACTCCATTTGTAATCGAAGAGGATGTGAAAGCGTCAGATGAACTGAGATTGAAATATCGTTATCTTGATTTGAGAAGAAGCAGTGTTACGGATAATCTGATAGTAAGAAATAAAGTCTACCAGATAATTCATAAATATTTCGAGAAAAATAATTTTATAGAAATCGAAACGCCTATACTTATGAAGTCAACTCCCGAAGGGGCTCGGGATTACCTTGTTCCGTCAAGGGTTCACAAAGGTAAGTTCTATGCGCTTCCACAGTCTCCGCAGATTTATAAACAGATATTAATGGTGTCGGGCATTGACAGGTATGTTCAGATTTGCAAGTGTTTCCGCGATGAGGATTTGAGAGCAGACAGGCAGCCGGAGCACACTCAGATTGATATCGAGATGAGTTTTGTAACGCAGGAAGATGTGTTTGAAATAGTAGAAGGAATGTTTAAGGAAATCTGGAAAGGTATAAAGAATATGGATCTCGCAATACCTTTCAGGAGAATGACTTATGATGAAGCGATGGAAACATTCGGAAGTGATAAACCTGATTTGCGTGTTAAAGGTGAAATGAAAATCGGGAACATTACTGAGATAGTAAAAGAAAGTGAGTTCAAAGTTTTTTCGGATGCAATTTCAAACGGCGGAATTGCATCCGGGATTAAACTCAACAGGCAGGAAATCTCCCGGAAAATTATTGACTCATTAACCGAATTTGTAAAAACGCTTGGATTCGGCGGACTCGGATACCTGAAATTCAATACAGACGGGACGATACAATCGCCGATGACAAAATTTCTTTCTGAAAAAATGTTATCGGAAATTAAAGAAAAATTCAAAGCCGAAAGCGGAGATACGGTTTTTATATTGAGCGGCGAAAAGAAAAAAGTTCTGACTTCACTTGGGCAGCTTCGCCTTAAGCTCGCGGACGATTTCAAACTCAAAGATGAATCGAAATATGAATTTGTCTGGATTACCGACTTCCCTCTTTTTCAATATGATGAGGAAGAAAAAAGATTTGTTGCCGAGCATCATGTGTTCACTTCACCAAAAGACGAATACATGAAATTTCTTGACAGCCGCGCCAAAGATGAGGTAGAGAGCATACGGGCAAACTGTTACGATATTGTACTGAACGGATTTGAATTGGCAAGCGGAAGCATCAGGATTCACAAGCCTGAAATACAGAAAAAAGTATTCGATATGATCGGTCTGACTGACGAGGAGGCAAAAATGAAATTCGGATTTATACTCGAAGCATTTAAATACGGAGCTCCGCCGCACGGAGGCGCAGGAATCGGACTTGACCGGGTAGTCGCCATCCTGTGCGGGCTTAAGTCAATCACCGATACGATTGCATTTCCAAAGACACTGAAAGCATCTTCGCTAATGGATGACTGCCCGAGCGAAGTCTCCGGTTTACAGCTGAAGGAATTAGGAATTGAAATTTCCGCAGATCTCGCTAAAAAAATCTGAAGGAAGCCTGAGTAAGTCTAAAGGAAGCCTGAGTAAGAATATATTTCACACTGCATTAAATTATTAAAAGCCCGCTGATAAAGTTGCGGGTTTTTTTATTGAACATTAAACATAGAACATTGAACATTAAACATAGAACATTGAACATTAAACATAGAACATTGAACATTAAACATTGAATATTGAGTATGCTCCCCTATTTAATTTGCTGATTGCATTCCCGATTTTTGTATGGCAAATAAGATTTAACAATTTAAAATTAAATTTTGTATTTTATTCCTATTAATAAAATAATAAAATCATTTCAAACGACAAATAAGTGAGGAGAAACATTGTGAAAGCATTTAAAACAATTCTTTTTATTTTCATTTTAGTAATTCTTTTGAGTTTCTTATTAACGGGCTGCGGCAATAACCCAAAGCGGGGAGATGATTCTACGGGTCAGTCAATAACCGACGATCCTGAATTTACATATCCGGACGGCGGCAAAAGTATTACAATGAGTTATGACTCATTGACAGGAAAGTTCGCTCAGCTTGCAGCAGCTTATGAGTGCTTTAAAAAATGTAAAAACTGCACGATAATTCCCTGCACGCCGGAATGCACGATCATATGCGATTATTATGACAGGTTAATTATTTCTCCGACAGATGTTGATAAAGAAATTCCAGCTGAGCTCAGAAGACTACTCAAGCTTTATGAAAACGGCGTGAGATTAAAAGAATTGTTTAATTATAAAGAACTATATTCAAGGCATAATTCGCAGAAATTTTATTTAATGGATGCGAACCTCGATAATATAATCAGCAATTCCGATCTGATGTTTAAACAGGCGCTTTTGCAGTATACATTTAAAAAAGATCCGGCTCAGAATAAACCGGCAGGCAAGTAAACCCTGCAATATCTTTAGCATTGTCATCCTGTACTTTAGAAAAGACAGGATGACAATTTTGTTTATGAAAATGTTCGGCATCTTTTTAAAATTAATTTATAATTTTTTAAATCAGACATTCATCAAAGAATGCTCTTTAGTGATGACTATAAATTCGAAAGATTTTCTGTAGACCAGGGGCTGTCCCAGAATACCGTTTACTCTATCATCCAGGATAAAAAAGGATTCATGTGGTTTTGCACCCAGCACGGACTCAGCAGATATGACGGATACAAATTTACAGTATACAATAATTCCCCCGAATCAAATAACAGCCTCCCGAATAATTTTCTTCACACTTCTTTTAAAGACTCAAATGACAAAATCTGGTTTGGCTCACTTGACGGAATTTTTACATGCTACGACGAGGAAAAAAATTCTTTTGCTAATTTTAAAACGCCCGTAACAGAAGGAGTTTCAGTTTCCAAGAATATCGTAAGCAGCATCTGTGAAAATTCCCGCGGAGATTTTTTTATTTCATCCTTTGGCGGAGGAATAAATATTTATAACCATTCCAAAAATAAATTCAGCCGGATAAGCGATAATTTTTTTGAGAAAGATTTCCATTTAAATGATGTGTCATCACTTCTTGCAGTCAATGACAGGAATCTCTGGGCAGGAACATGGGACACCGGTTTGGCTCTGATAGACACAACTTCAGGTAAAGCAGTGCCATTCGTTCATAACGTTTCGGATAAAAATTCGATCAGCAATAACAGGATCAGGTTTATTATACAGGACAGCAGGCAGAAGATATGGATTGGCACTTCAGACGGCTTGAATTTATTTGACCCGGAGAAAAGAATATTCATAAAATATTTAGAAGGCAAACACGAAAATAAGAAGAACATACTGACATGCGCCGCCGAAGATAAGGCGGGAAATTTGTGGATAGGCACGAGGAATTCCGGTTTAATAAAATTTGATGTTGATAAAGATGATTTCAGTTTCATTGAGTCCTGCAATAACAATGCAAACGGCCTGAGCAGCAACGCGGTTAAATCTTTATATTCTGACAGTTCAAATGTACTTTGGATCGGAACATTTAATGACGGATTAAATAAGCTTGACTGTGAGAGGAAAAAATTTTACGGATTAAATAATATTTTCAATCCTGATATGAATTATAAAAAACTCAGTACGACTTCATTCTTAAAAGATAGTGAAAGTAATTTTTTATTCGGGACTGATTTTGAAGGATTGTTTAAGAGTAATTATGATACGACTGAATTTCATAATTTTAATATTGAACTTAATTCCGGGGAAAGTTCTGCCGGCATTTCAGTCGGCTGTCTGCTTGAAGATAAGACATTATGGATTGGCACTCTTGGTGACGGTCTTATCAGATATTTCCCTGATGAAAAAATTTTTGAAAAATATACTTACACCG
>JBBRTN010000221.1:0-4503 GCA_038244395.1 Ignavibacteria bacterium | reverse complement strand
CGTTAACTTTGATAATGCAGGTCAATATACTTTTAGATATAAACAGCCGTTAAAATTATTCGGAAAGCTTGATGCTGAGGAAAACTTAGCGAGACTGAAGGCACATCTGCCGGAAATTACAAAGAAAGAATTGGAGAATGAGCTTATAAGATCCATTAAGCAAAATTATTTTATGCTTTCGGTGAACGAAAAGTTATCAGACTTTAATTTAGAGTTCCAGGAAATTCTAAACAGCATTACAAAATCAATTGAAATAAAATATTCAACTGGTAAAGGCAATCAATATGAAATTATGAAAAGCAACAGTGAATTTCAGAAATTATTGCTTGAAGAAATAGATTTGAGAAACAACAGGAGTATTTTAATAAACAATCTCAAAACCCTGTCAAACTCAGACTTACCTGAAGATTATAAGACAAAAAACATTGAGATACTTTTGAAAGTACCTCCGCCCGTATTAGATACCACACAACTTATAACTGAAATGAAAGATAACAATACTGATTATCAATACCTTGAGCATATGAAGGAAGAAAACTTGCTTGAGAAAAATGTAACAGAGCTTGAAAGAAAACCTGACTTAGCTTTTGAAACAGGTTACAGGTATTTATCAGCAACAAATTTAAATACTCTCCTTTTTTCAATCTCCTTTGATCTGCCATTCATGCCCTGGAATGAAAAAAGAATTGATGCGACAGTCAAAGAAAAAATTTTAACAGAAAAAAAAATAAATTCTGAGTCAAGATTATTAGAACAAAATCTGAAAAATGATCTGCAAAATACTATAATAAAAATAAATTCATCTCTGGAAAAGATAATGTATATAAATTCCATATTAATTCCTCAGGATGAACTAACATTTAAATCGGCGCTTGTTAGTTACGAATCTTCTTCAACCGAGTATATTGACATTCTTGATTCATACAGAAGTCTTCGGGAGAATCATCAAATGCTAATTGAAGAAGAAACAAATTATCTGATATTGATAAGCACCCTGGAAAAAATAATCGGGAAACAAATTTTAACAATAAATTAAAATGAATAAGAAAATAATTGTAACCATAATTGTGATTGCAATAATAGGAATATCATTCGGAGTATATAAATTTTATTCGGCGAGCAAAAACGAATCTGACGGTACAGGAAAAGAACTATATACCTGTATAATGCACCCCCAAATAGTACGTGACCATCCGGGTGTTTGCCCGATTTGCAATATGGATTTAGTATTAAAAGAAAGTACAGAAAATATAAAGTTTGATTCATCAATAAATCTGAATAAAGAAATTGGTGATGTTGTTTTATCTCCTACACAACAGGTTCTGGCAAATGTTCAGACCGAGATAGTAAAGATAAAAGAATTCAGAAATGACATGTCGTTCAACGGATATATAAAGACTGACGAAAAGAATATGAGGTATATATCCACGCCGGTATCGGGAAAAATTTTAAAGATGCTTGTGAATTTTGAAGGGCAGATTGTCAGTAAAGGTGAGCCGGTTTTAGAAATTTATTCGCCTGAAATACTTTCCACTCAAAAAGAATATCTGCTTGCTTTGGAAAATTATGAAAGGGTAAAGAACAGTGATTATAAACTTGTGATTGAACAGGCAGAAAGCCTTATCAATTCTACAAGAACAAGACTGCAATTATGGGAAGTCACGCCAAAGCAAATTGCTGAGATTGAAGAAACGAGGGAGGTTAAAAATTATATAACCGTTTATTCAAAATACAGCGGAGTCATAACTAAAAAAATTGATCTTGAAGGACACTGGGCTCAGGCAGGTGAAGACATTTATGATATTGCCGACATGTCAACAGTGTGGGTGATCGCTGATGTTCCTGAAGCAGAAATAAAAAATATAAGAATTGGACAGCAGGCAAATATAACTTCAGTATCTTATCCAGATGAAATATTTAATGCAAAGGTAAATTTCATCAGCCCTGTTTTTAATTCGGAAACAAGAACGCTTGAGGTCCGGTTTGATGTAGCAAATAGAAATTATAAATTAAAACCGGATATGTATGTAAAGATAAATATAAATTCTGCACAGTATGAATGGAACATTGTTGTTCCACGTAATGCAGTCCTTCGAACAGGTAAGATGGATATGGTTTATTTAAAAAAAGATAATAATAATTTTTCACCTATGATGGTAACGATCAGCGGTGAACGTGACGGATATTATTTAATTTCTTCCGGATTAAAAGAAGGAGATGAAATTGTAACCAGTGCAGGATTTTTGATTGACAGTGAAAGTCAGATCCGGTCAGAGGGAAATAATATGCAGGGAATGGAAGGGATGGATATGAAGAAAGATGAGGAGCCAAAATTTGACAAAGATCAGGATGTAATGAAGGATATGAAGCATTAAGTGAATAGAGTGAAGAGTGTGAATGGAGTAGAGAGAGTGAACCATAACAAAAATAAAATTGAATAATAATTTTTCAATTCATATTTTTACTAAAATTATCTCTGTCCTCCCGACGCATAGAATTATAACAATATTATATGATGTTCAGTCTACTGTGACTCGAATGTTAACCCCAAAAAATTTAATGCTAATTATTTTCCTTGCCGCAAACCGGGAGGAGCATTTTTTCTAAAATTCTTTCATAAATTTTCAAATACTAATTTGTAAATAATAAATATTAAGAAAAAAATGAAATGTCGCTTAAGGAATAGAAACCCGGGCACGCGCCTGTTTGTGCGGAGTATAAACCTCCGTTTAAATTCACGGGAAAGATCAAGCGTGTTATTCTGGACATTAACGGAAAGCAAGTTGTCGACCATGAAGCGGAGATGAGGATTGCATTGGCGAAACAGTGATTCAATTTCAAATTACTAATTACTAATTACAAATAAGAATTTAGTGTTATGTCTGTTTTTCGGATCCTTTGACCATTAATGAAATTGCAAACAAACTTATATTTTGAAATATTCTCCGTTAGAATTTTTAAGAATGGCAATGTTACAATTGTAGTGTATCCCTTCAAATTATCAATTATCAATTATTAATTATTAATTATTAATGACTAATTTTAAAATGTAATTATGAATAATCCTCCATCTGGTTTAGTTACTTTTCTCTTCACCGACATACAAGGCAGTACAAGGCTGTCGCAGGAATTTCCTGAAACTCTTCCTGCTGCACTCGAAATTCATAAGAAAGTATTGCATGAAGCCATTGAGTTAAATAACGGTTTTGTATTTAAAATTGTCGGTGATGCTTTCTGCGCAGCATTTATGAATGCAGATGATGCTGTCAAAGCGGCAGTAACAGCGCAAAATAATCTTGCAAATGCAAAATGGACTGATGCTGTGATCAAAGTAAGGATTGGTATTCACAGTGGTAATGCAGAATGGAATGGAAATGATTATATGGGCTATATTACACTTGCTAGATCTGCAAGAGTGATGTCAGCAGCTCACGGTGAACAGATAATTCTTTCAGATAATGCTTATTTGCAATTAAATGATAAAGTTCTTATCAGTAATAATTTTACTTTCCGTGATCTTGGAGAGCGGAGATTAAAGGATGTTATTAAACCAATAAAACTTTATCAGGTAATTGCCGATGGACTCAGAGAAGATTTTCCTCCTTTAAATACACTTGATGCTCGTCCAAATAATTTACCAATTCAGCTTACAAGTTTTATCGGCAGAGAAAAGGAAATAAAACAGGTAAAGGAATTATTATCGGAATCACATTTAGTGACTCTCCTTGGTACCGGTGGTGCAGGAAAATCCAGATTATCTTTACAGACCGGAGCAGACGTCATAGATGACTTTGCAAACGGAGTCTGGTTTGTAGAGCTGGCTCATTTGAATAATCCCAATTTATTGATACAAACAATTATGTCAGCTATTGGAATTTTAGAAAGTCCAAAAGAATCTCCTGAAGTAACACTTACAGGATATCTTAAAGACAAAGAAATTCTGATCATACTTGATAACTGTGAACATCTTATTGATACATGTGCAGAACTGACCGAAAAATTACTTACATCATGTCCAAAACTTAAGATCCTGGCAACAAGCCGCGAAGCATTAAAATGCTCCGGTGAACAGATATACAGAATCCCTTCTCTTACACAGCCTGATCCTGAAGCGAAAGATTCTCCGGAACAATTGACTCAATATGAGTCGGTCAGACTATTTATAGAGAGAGCTTTAGCTGTCAATACTGAATTTAGAGTTACAAATGACAATGCATCGGCACTGGCAGAAATTTGTTCACGTCTTGACGGAATTCCTCTTGCAATAGAATTAGCGGCAGCCAGGGTAAAGATCTTAAAATTAGAAAAAATATCTGAAAGATTAGATGACCGCTTTAGTTTACTTACAGGCGGCAGAAGAACAGCATTGCCAAGACAACAGACACTAAGAGCGTTGGTTGACTGGAGTTATGATCTTTTGGACGAGAAAGAAAAATTACTGTGGAGCAGACTTTCAGTTTTTAGCGGAGGATGGACATTAGAATCCGCTGAAGAAATTTGTTT
>JBBRTN010000220.1:0-4538 GCA_038244395.1 Ignavibacteria bacterium | reverse complement strand
ATTCCTATAAACTTAATGTTTTTGAAAATTATTTAAAATCTATTTGGATTATGAGTCGAAGCACTTATTGACCATTGACAATTGACCATTGACAATTGACTTTGGAAATGAATTTGAAGTCTTTGGATTCCCGATAAGAGAATTCGGGAATGACAAAAAATTATTGACCATTGACTATTGACTATTGACCAAACTATTTAGTGTTCATATTTCAACATTGGAATTGAATTTTAATTATACAAAATTTGCATTACACAAATCAAATCAGTATTATCAGTTTAATTAAAAATAATCAATCAATTAATCAATCTTAATTATTAATATTAATAAGGAGAAATAGAAAATGAATCCCGGACAAATGCAGGGTATGCTCAAACAGGTAAAAAAAATGCAGGAGAAAATGGATCTGATCCAGGCGGAGCTTGAAAATAAATTAGTTACCGAAGAATCAGGCGGAGGCATGGTCAAGGTTACTGTTAACGGAAAAAACATTCTGACAAAAATAGAGATCGAAAAAGAAATTATAAATCCCGAAGACCCACAGATGCTGGAAGATCTTTTAATTGCTGCGATTAATAAAGCGATTGAAAGTTCACAGAAGCTGGCAAACGATGAAATGTCAAAAGCCACATCAGGTATGATGCCGAATATTCCCGGGCTGAATCTTCCAAAATTTTAATCCGCATTTCACATGCATAGCACTTCTGATTCACTCGAAATTTTAATAGAGGAGTTCTCAAAGCTCCCGCAGATAGGCAGAAAAACTGCTCAGCGTCTTGCTATGTATATTACACGACAGACAAGAGAGGATGTCGAAAGATTCTCCAGAGCTTTAATCGAGACAAAAGATAAGATACGTTTCTGCAGTGTCTGCTGTAATATTACTGAACATGAAATTTGCAAAATCTGTGACTCATCCAGGAGAAATAAAAATGTGATTTGCGTTGTCGAAGAACCGCAGGATGTCTTTGCCGTAGAGAGGACAAACGAATTCAAGGGGATGTATCACGTCCTCCATGGAATTATTTCTCCTCTCGATGGCATCGGTCCGAATGATATCAGGATACGTGAACTCCTTGTAAGACTTGGCAGAGAAAACGGAAATGCAGTTGATGAACTAATACTCGCTCTCAATCCAACCGTCGAAGGTGAGACTACAATCCTGTATTTATCCAAATTAATCAAACCTCTTGAAATAAAAATTACCCGTATTGCCCGGGGAATTCCCATCGGTTCGGATCTTGAGCTTGCAGATGAAGTCACTCTCGCCAAAGCATTCGAAGGAAGAGTCGTAATTTAAATTTGTAATTTCAGATCTTGTGACATTGGCTGCCTTTAATAATTATTTTTCATAATTGGTAATTTTACAATTTTATAATTAAACATGTGGTACGAGGAATGGTTTTCAAATAAGTTTTATCTAGAGCTTTATCAGCACAGGGATGAAGAAGACGCAAGACAAATGATAAATCTTCTGCAGAGAAGCATTTCGGTAAACACAAAGTCCAGGGTTCTGGATATTGCCTGCGGTGCCGGACGGCATTCCCTGGAGCTCGGGCGACGGGGCTTTGAAGTTACCGGTCTTGACCTTTCAAAATTTTTAATTGGCGAGGCAAGAAAAAATTTAAAAAATTCGAAGGAGAAAGACCTTAAGGTAAAATTTCTTATAAAGGACATGAGGGATTTTAATTTTAGAAATTCTTTTGACGCTGCGGTTAATATCTTCACAAGCTTCGGATATTTTAAAGATGACAGTGAAAATTTCAAGGTGTTTGAGAATGTATCGGACTCATTGAGACCGGGCGGATACTTTGTTTTTGATTTTCTGAATAAAAAATATCTTGAGAAAAATTTAGTAAAATACTCGAGATCAAAGAAAGGACCTTTTATTATTTCTCAGAGAAGAAAAATAGACAGTGGCTTCGTTAAAAAGGATATTACTATAATGAAGGGAAAAGAAGTATTGAAGTTTAGTGAGATACTCAGGCTTTATTCCCCGGATGAATTTAAAAAAGCCTTTAATAGTTATAATCTGAAAATTAAGAATCTTTTCGGCGATTACTTCGGAAATAAATTTAATGAAAATAAATCTCAGCGTTTGATTATCATTGCAAAAAAATCTTAGCAATATATTATTCATAATTTTTCTTTTGATTCAGGGCTGCGGGCTTTTTGAAACCCGCACTGTCGAGCCTCCGACCGAGACGCGTTCGACATTTGAACAACCCACAACTCCTAACCTTGTTGTAACAAATCTTATTTATGCAATCGCCGAGAAAAATCTGGATAACTACCAGAGGTGTCTTGTTGATTCAAATTTTTCACCGAGAAGATTCAGGTATTATCCCGATGCCGTCTCGCAGTCATCTTATCCCGTTTTTGTAACCTGGAATGAAAACAGCGAAAGAACATATTTCAGTAATCTGCTTTCGTTTACAAATCCGGCAGCTTCGTCAAATCTGTTTCCTGATAATATTACTTACAACACTTTCATTGATTCGGCAATAGTCGATTTTGATTACATATTAATATTTAATCACAGCAGGCAGTCAGTCCCTATTCAGACTCAGGGAAAGCTAAGATTTATAATAGGCACTGACAGCAGGGGACTCTGGTCAATTCACAGCTGGTATGATTTTATTGATGTCAATAATGACACGACGTGGAGCGTGCTCAAGGCAAATTTCATAAATTAAGATTAAAATTAAGATTAAAATTAAAATTGAAATTAAATTTAAAATGGATTCATGAAAAATAGTGAAGCCAAAATAAAGTTAAGAGATTTTTTTTTAATACTCCCAATACTCATAATCGTTTGCTCAGCAGCCATTGTATTTTCTTCCTGTGAAAATATATTTTCACCTGCAGTGGATGATACGGCTCCGGCATCCATCATCACTGATCAGAAAACCGTAGAAGGAGTATTTCAGAATTTTAAATACGCATATACTTTTAAAGACACAACCGTTTATGGAAATTTACTGTCTGAAGATTTTATCTTTACTTACCGTGATTATAAATCGGGCTTTGATGTTTCGTGGGACAGGGCGACGGAAATGAGAACAACTAACGGACTCTTCCTCAGCTCTCAAAAACTTGAAGTGATATGGAATAATATTATTTTTCAGGGAGGTGATACTCTCACGCAAAATGTGCGGAGGAGTTTTAATCTGACTATTACTTTTAATCCCAGCGACATTACCCGCTTAAACGGATTTGTTGATATGACTCTTCACAGAAATTCTCCTGACGATGTCTGGAAAATAGTAAGATGGCGTGATGAAAGTTTTTAATTTTGTATCATAAATTTCGTCTTCAAATCACTGATGTAATATTTCTGGTACTCACTGCCGTTATTAAGAAGATAGTCTACTATCAGACCTAAAGCCTCATCGGAAATATCCTTTCCAAACTTCTTCCTGTAATCTGAAATTATATTTTCCTTATTTGTTAATATTATCAGACCCGGATCATTAAGCTCTGCATCTATTTTGTCAGAGTTATTATAATCATAGATATCATTGTATAAAATTATGTATCCTCCCGTTTCATCCTTGTCAACATCAAATGTTTTATAAGTTATCTCTACAGGAAATTTGTCCGACTCTTCGAAATTATATACAAGAGTTTTCTTGCTCCCGAGCCATCCGGAAAGGTCTTTGGATTTCACAACTCTTTTGATTATAAATTCTTTCATCTTCTCAATATTGTCGTTATCATTCCTGACACAACCGTGAGAAAGATTTCTCATTTTACTGCTCAGTAAATTATTTCTGTTGGTACCGTGAAAATAGCGCAGTGAATTTTCATCATAGTGAACTACAAATAATCCGAGAGGATTTCCCGGACCCGGCTTAGTAGGCGGCAGATCAGCCTTTGAAGGCTCAGGGTCTTTGTAGAAAGGCCAGTTCCTGACTCTGTATGCCTGGAAATTTCCTGTGTATGTCTTCGTCTTTGGTGTCCCGACTACATTTGGCCATGTGTCTATATAAATCTCCTGACCTTTATAAAGCTGGTAAATTTTCGATTCGAAATTCGGAATGTTAAGATGCCATAATATCTTCGCCGTATCGGCAAGCAGATTTTCAGGAACCTCGAATGTAACCTTGTAAACCTTTTCTGATGCTGAGGAGAGTGTGCTGTCAGTAACCTTTGACGGACTTTGTGTAATGGATTTGCTGAGAATTATTTTATTTATCTGGTCTTCCGATATTATTGGAAAGCGTTCAGTAAGATGTTCCCTTATTACATCATCGCTGGATTCTATATCGCCGGTTTCAAAATAAAGACGTTCGGTTGAAATTACAGAAACTGAATCGTTTCCTTCAGCAGCTTTTAAACTATTAACATTCTCCGAGCAAAATAAAACGTTACATCCGCATGAAAGGAAAATCGAAATGAAAATTAAGGACAGAATTCTGTTAAAATATTTTTGCATAAATAAAATCGGTGACTCAGTTTAATTTAAATATAAAAAAGTTTAAGACTGTAGCGAATGAAACCCACAACAGATATGGAATTAAAAGCATTCCTGCAGT
>JBBRTN010000219.1:0-4544 GCA_038244395.1 Ignavibacteria bacterium | reverse complement strand
ATAAGAGAGGAATTCCTGAAGGAAAGGTAAAAGTAATAGGCAATGCGAAGAAGACAGGTACTAAGATTACTTTTTATCCTGACGGTGAAATTTTTAAGAATATAATTTTCAAATATGAAACCCTCGAAGAGAGACTTCGCGAACTTGCTTATCTGAATAAAGACCTGACTATTTTAATTAAAGATGAAAGAGACGAAAAAAAGGAAGCGGAATTTCATTTCAAGGGAGGGCTAGTTGACTTCGTAAAGTATCTTGATGAAACGGGAAAATCCATAATGGGCAAACCGATATATATCAACGGTGAGCGTGAGAGCATACAGGTGGAAGCCGCATTTCAGTATAACGAATCTTATAATGACAACACATTTACTTTTGTAAATAATATAAATACACATGAAGGCGGAACACACCTTGAGGGATTTAAGGCAGCGCTGACAAGGTCATTAAATGTTTATGCAACAAAAAATAATCTCATCAAGAGTGACAAAATAGTCCTGCAGGGAGATGACTTTCGTGAAGGGCTTACATGTGTGATCAGTATCAAAGTTCCCGAGCCGCAGTTTGAAGGACAGACAAAAACAAAACTGGGTAACAGTGAAGTGAAGGGGATAGTACAGTCTATCACAGGCGAACAGCTTGGAAATTACCTCGATGAAAATCCTTCTGTCGCAAAAAAAATTATAGAGAAATGTATTGTTGCAGCAGAAGCAAGATTAGCTGCAAAGCAGGCGAGAGAGCTTACGAGAAGAAAGAATGCTCTTGAAATATCGGGGCTTCCGGGAAAGTTAGCCGATTGTTCGATAAAGGATCCGGCTCAATGTGAGCTTTACCTGGTGGAGGGTGATTCTGCAGGCGGCTCTGCAAAACAGGGCAGGGACAGGAGATTCCAGGCGATACTTCCTTTGAGAGGAAAAATTTTAAATGTAGAAAAAGCAAGAATAAATAAGATACTTGAGAACGAGGAAATACGGTCTATTGTAACTGCCATAGGAGCAGGGCTTGGAAACTCGGATGAATTCGATGAATCGAAAATCAGATACGATAAAATTATTTTAATGTGCGATGCCGATGTTGACGGATCTCATATCCGGACTCTTCTGCTGACATTTTTTTACAGGCACATGAGAGAGATTGTAGAGACACAAAGACTTTACATTGCACAGCCGCCTCTTTATAAAATCAAAAAAGGAAAAACGGAGCTGTATGCTTACGATGAGGCTGAGCGCGAAGAGATTATTAAATCAATGAAAGCCGACAAAAAATCAGTGGTGGTGGAAACGACTGAAGAAGCCGAGGAAACTGATGGTGCTGAAAGTTCAGTAAATACAAAAGGCATTAACATTTCAAGATTCAAAGGTCTCGGTGAAATGAATCCCGAGCAGCTATGGTCGACGACTATGAATCCGGAAACAAGAACTATTATTCAGGTAACAAATGAAAATGCAGCAGCGGCAGATAAGATATTCCGGATACTTATGGGAGAAGAAGTCGAGCCGAGAAGAAAGTTTATAGAAGAGAATGCTAAGTATGCAAATCTTGATGTGTAAATAAATCATGAAAGGCACCTTACGTTTAATGTCACTGAATAAACTGATGAAGCGCTGCAATAATATTTTCTTTTTCATAACACTCGCAGGACTGACAGCCTTTGTCAGCATGATTTCAAAGGCGGCAGATTCGACGAACGTTTCCTTTCAATCTCAGAATAAGAATCATAATTATATTTCCATTTCCTTTGGGATGGGGCTGAACTACTGCAACAATCCTTCGCTGAATAAATTTATAGAAACCGATGTTCCGAATTATATTTATATACCGAATGACCAAAAGATCTCGAATTTTTCGACTGCGATTGAATTTTTCGGAGGAGTAGAGATTCAGGTAAAGAAAAGTTTTTCCGTAAAGCCCGAATATTCTTATTTGCTGAAAACCATCAGGGTATCTTCAAATTCAGATTACCAGTACGATTATAATTCAAGCCAGCCTATAGTAATGCTCAACTATATTTTTTCACAGCCAAACAGTTTCATAAAATTCGGTCTCGGCGGCGGATATTCATTTAATAATTTGACGCGAAAGGTAATCACTAATGAAACGAATTATTCTTCTTCAGGCGGAGCGGTTAAATTTGAAGGGACATATAATGCACAGCTGGGAAAATCGGCAGCGACTTATCTTAGCGGATTTCTTATACAAACTTTTTCTTCTGATTTAAAGGATGATTCCGGTAATTACCTTGTGAATCTTAATAATGAAAGAGTGAATCTCGGAAGTTTCGGATTAGGAGTCCGGCTTGGAGTCGAAATTTTTATTTTTTAATTAAATTTTTTTTCATTGGAAGAAATTATTAAAGCAATTGTACTCGGTATAATTCAGGGAGTTACGGAATTTATACCTATAAGCAGTACTGCGCATCTGAGAATAATCCCTGCTCTTCTGGGCTGGAAAGATGTCGGTGCGGCATACACGGCTGTCATTCAGATCGGCACACTGGCAGCAACGCTGATATATTTTAAGAAAGATATTATTGACCTCATCAACGGGTTTATGCAGGCGATGAAGAATAAAGATTTTCTTTCCAACAGTGAATCGCGGATTTTTATTTTAATAATTATAGGCACAATCCCGATTTCTGTTTGCGGACTGCTTTTCAAGAGGTTCATTGAAGGCGAAGCAAGGGGTTTGTATGTTATCAGTGCGGCATTAATTTTACTTGCGATAGTTCTTTTCATTGCCGAAAAAGTAAGTTCAAAGAAAAAAGAATTTCAGGAAATTACACTAAAGGACGGAATAGTAATAGGCTGCGCGCAGGCGCTGGCGCTGATTCCGGGCAGCTCGAGAAGCGGAGTTACAATTACTGCCGGATTATTCAGGGGATTGAAAAGAGATGTGGCAGCGAGATACTCCTTTCTTCTGAGCATTCCTGCAATAGGATTGAGCGGAATGTATGAGCTGTTTAAAGAGCGGCAGGTCTTGCTTCATGAAAATTTCGTGAGCATGATAATCGCAACTGTCGTATCCGGAGTTGTCGGTTATTTTTCGATAGCATTTCTGCTTTCTTACCTGAAGACAAGAAGCAACATGATATTTATTGTCTACAGGATTTTATTAGGGATAATTATTCTGATACTTCTTTATTACGGCGTGCTGCAGAATCTGGAATAGACTGATTATCATTGGTTTAGTTTTTTAGAGTTCTTAGCAAGTTTTTTATTTTCGGACTTTACTGTTCCGATTATTTCGCCGCTGTGATATCCTAACATTTCCTATAAATCTCTTTTAAATTTCTTGTAAATTTCTTGCAAACCAAAATTCAACTCCTGCTTTTTCATTTGCTGCTTCTCTGCGTCTTGTGTTTTATTTTTTGTATTTGTTAATAAATTCATAAACATATTCTAACTGCTTCCGTAGTTTCAAACATTTCATAAAACTTAAATTCAAACAAATGAACATTCTCATCTTAGGCGGAACGGTCTTTCTTGGAAGAGCTCTTGTAAATTCAGCGCTTGCCCGGAATCATAATATCACACTATTCAACCGGGGAATAAAAAACCCTGATATTTTTCCTGATATCGAAAAACTAAAAGGCGATAGAAATGGAAATCTTGAATCTCTGAAAGGAAGAACGTATGACACAGTCATTGACACAAGCGGTCACCTGCCGGGCAGAGTGAGAGAGTCAGCTGAATTATTAAAAGATAATGCCGGGCATTATACTTTTATTTCGAGTATTTCAGCTTACAAAGATTTCTCTAAGAACGGAATCAATGAAGACTATCCCGCCGGAGAAATTACTGACGGGAAGACTGATGAAATGACAATGGAAAATTACGGACCGCTGAAAGCATTATGCGAAAATGCTGTCTCTGATGTCTTTGGCGATAGGGCTCTTAACATAAGACCGGGACTGATTGTCGGTGACAATGACTGGTCTGACAGATTTACTTACTGGATACATAGAATAAATCAGGGAGGAAGAGTACTTGCGCCGGATTCAAAAAAAGGTCACACTCAGTTTATTGACGTGAAGGATCTTGCTGACTGGATAATAAAAATGTCTGAAGAAAAAAAGTCCGGCTTGTATAATGCTACTGGTCCGGATTATGATCTTACATTCGAGAAATTATTTGATGAGTGCAGGAAAGTTTCGGGCAGTGATGCGGAGATAGTCTGGGTAAGCGAAAAATTTTTAGAGGAAGAAAGTGTCGCTCCGTGGACTGAGCTTCCTTTGTGGGTTCCTTCTGAAGAAGATGGAGTTAATAATGTTGACGTAAGCAAAGCAATTAAAGACGGATTGATATTTCGTCCTCTTGAGGACACATTAAAAGATACTCTTGCATTTGACATGTCAAGAAAAGATTATACACTCAGAGCAGGGATCAGCAGGGAAAAAGAAAATGAACTTCTTGGTAAGTGGGACCGCAGAAATGCGGCGGTTTCAATTTGATATTGAAAGCTGAGTGGACAGGATATTAAAAAGATGATAATGTGATTTTGTTAATGCTAAAATTTTGATTGGGTGAGTGTTCATCCATTCATCCATT
>JBBRTN010000218.1:0-4550 GCA_038244395.1 Ignavibacteria bacterium | reverse complement strand
ATGGGAGACAGATAAGTGTGAAAATTGTTTTTTTAAATATATCTGCAATATTAAAAATTGAATTTCTAATGTGATCAGAGAAGATTAAATCTTTTGGTTTCTTAATTATATTCCAGAAGGTTGTAATGAAAATCGGAGCAACAATAATAACTGAAACAAGTAATGTCCAGTATAATGACGATGATAATGCAATCCATCCAAATAATAAAAATAATGTAAGAGCCAAAGGAACGAGACTGCGTCTGAGATTATCAAATATTTTCCAGCGTGATAATAGTGAAATTGGATTTTTATGCCAATGACCGTCTGCATCAGGGACAACAGGCAGGATCCAGGAAAAGATCTGCCAGTCTCCACGAACCCATCGTGAGTATCTTTTAATATCCAAAATGTAACTAGTGGGGTATTTTTCAAAAAATTGTACATCACTCAGTAATCCTGATCTTGCATAACTGCCTTCAAGAAGGTCGTGACTCAGAATGAGATTTTCGGGAAATCTTCCATCCAGTACTTTTTTAAAAGTATCCACTTCATATATACCTTTTCCAATGAAAGAACCCTCTCCAAATAAATCCTGATACACGTCAGATGTAACCCGTGTGTATGGATCGATACCCGGTTCATCGCAATGCATACGGGTATATAGTGAGCTGGTTGTTTCCGGTAAACTTGCTGTTACCCGCGGTTGAAGGATACCATAACCCTTAGTTACTAATTTCTTTTTCTCATCAATCACGACCTGATTCAATGGATGAGCCATAGTTCCAATTAATTTCCATGCTGATCCGAGTGGAAGTTGTGTGTCTTCATCTAATGTGATCACATATTTTATGTTCGGAAAAATAGATGGGTCGCCTATAATAAGAGAAAATTTTTCTTTTGAATCTCCTCGCAGTAAAGAATTTAAATCATAAATTTTTCCCCGCTTTCTTTCGTATCCCATCCAAATGTTTTCGTGAGCATTCCAGAGCCTGGGACGGTGAAACAAATAAAACAGGTTTTTATTTTCCTTTGCGTATTTTAAATTCAGATCTTCAATTTTTTGTTGAATTAAATCTAAGAGAGGCTGATCTTCGGGAAGATTTTCCTGTTTGCTATCCTTAAAATCAGTTAATAAACCAAAATGTAAATTGTCGTTTCGGTTAGCAAGAAAACGAACTTCTAATGCCCCGGTTAAAATTTCTATTTCTTTCACACCGATAAGAAGTGCAGGAGTTACAACCATTGTGCTGTACTCAACTGGTATTTTACGTGAGAAATCCATTCTTGGCAGCAAATCCGGCTTCACCATTATAGTAGAAAAAAAATTTACAACTGATATTGCAAATTGACTTACACATAGCAGTGAAAGAATTGCAATAGTCAGAAGAATCCAAGTGCTATTTGTGTCCGAATAAGCCCTTGTTAAAATTCCTGCGCTTAATGCAAATGTAATTAAAAAAATAAATCCCATATATACTTTGAAAGTATGTTTCTTCAAAAAGTAATCAATTCTTTTAATAACAGGCTCTTGAATACCTACTGATTTTTTTGTTTGACTTACTCCATTTCCAATTAAGTAATATCCGACATGGGCTGCTCTGATATTTTTATCCTTATCTTGTACTTCTTTCTGTGACAATTGTATTGCAGCATTAGCTATTTCATACTCTTCAATTTTACCTACTTTAGCAATATTCTCCACAACATGCCTGTATCTGTCACGAGTTGAAAAATCCATCAAGCCATAGATCTTATCTTGCCTCAGCGTTTGCTCGACTATACTATGGTCTTCCACAAAATTCTGCCAGTCTGTATCGTCGAGTAGCCGAAGACTGTTGATACTATTGCTCATTGAAATCTGTGAGACTGCCACCTTTTGATTTTCTGCGTATACCAATTCCGATATTGTTAATCCTATATCTGATAATTGGTCCTCCACCCAATTATGAACAAGGGTCATGTTAAGCCGATGCCCTTGTAGCTTGCGTGAAAATTCAGAAACAAATCCACTTACCATTGGAGGCTTTGATCTTGCCATATCGGCAATCATCAGTATCAGATCCTTTGGTGATTTCTCGGCAGTGTCGATCATAACTTTTGACCAATAATCCGCCAGATTTCTATCTATTCTTCCTTCCGCAATCCGGATAGCAACTCGTCTCAAATTTTCGATCAGGGCAAGGCGAAGCATAATAGGTATTGCCCATAATTCTCCTAACTTCAATTTAGTGACAGTCTGATAGGATTTTATATAACTACTCAGACTTTCGATATCTATTAATCCGTCACTGTGTGAGATCATTTGAAGAACAATATCATAAATGCGGGGAAAGCCCGACGAACTCTCATCTAAAAGTTGAGGAAGACCTTCACTGTAATTTTTGGGAAAATGCTTTTTAGCAGTATGAATATTTTCTTCTATCAGGTAAAAGTTATCTATCAGCCATTCTGCTGCTGTTGTAATCTCATATTTCTTTTTTAATGTATCTGTGATGAGTTTGCGGACTTCCTGTAATTTAATTTCATTATCTGAGAGCCGCTTGAGCAAATATTCCTTTGAAGGTTTTGTACTTACCTTATGAGTTCCTGCCAGGGTTATTCCAAATCGCTCCATTTGTATGGAGTTGTAAAGCTCTGCTCTAATAGGTTCTTCATTTGAGAAAACATGGTCAGAATTATTTGTTTGAAATAATTCTCTCATATCTGATATTAGCTCATACTCTCTGGGTTCAAATTTCATACGATTTTCTTTTTATTTTTTAAAACTGAGTTGACAATATCCTGTGCGTGATCAATAATTTGTTTCAGATGTTCTTTACTCAAAAAACTTTCTGCATAAATTTTATAAATATCCTCTGTACCCGAAGGACGAGCGGCAAACCAGCCGTTTTCAGTTTCCACTTTTATACCTCCAATTGAAGCGTTGTTTCCGGGTGCATGCGTAAGTATGTTTTTAATTTTTTCCCCGGCAAGACTCTTGTGAGTAATTTGATTTTGTGAAATTTTTCTTATCATTTCTTTTTGTTCAGGAGTTGCATCTGCTTCCACCCGGTTGTAAAATGGTTCGCCAAATTCTTTTGTGATCTGTTTATATAATAAACCCGGATCAAGTCCCAGCTTTGCGGTGATCTCAGCAGAAAGCAATGCGGGTGTAAATCCATCTTTATCTGTAGTCCAGACAGATCCGTCTGATCTTGCAAATGATGCTCCCGCACTTTCTTCTCCGGCAAAACAAAGTGATGAATCTAGCAAACCATCAGAAAACCATTTAAAACCTACAGGGACATCATAAATTTTTCTTCCGGTTTTTGACGTGATGCGTTCTATGAGCTGTGTTGTAACAACTGTTTTTCCCACTGCTGAAGTTTTTTTCCACTCAGAACGATGCTGCAAAAGATAGTAAATCATTACTGATAAATAATGATTGGGATTTAAAAGTCCTGAGCTTTTCGTAACTATTCCATGCCGGTCGTGATCGGTATCGCATGCAAATGTAATATCAAAACGATCTTTCATTTTAATCAAACTCTGCATTGCATAAGGAGATGACGGATCCATCCGGATCTGCCCGTCCCAGTCCACTGTCATGAAACTAAACGTCGGATCAACAATTTTATTTACCACAGTTAAATCAATTCCGTAACACTCTGCAATGGGCTCCCAGTAATGAACTCCGGCACCTCCGAGAGGATCAACACCCATTTTGATTTTTGAATTTCTGATGACATCCATATCAATAATATTACCCAGATCATTGACAAAAGTATTTAAGAAATCGTAACGGTGTGTTGTGGATGATTTAAGTGCTTTCTCAAAAGAAATTCTTTTTACCTGTTGAAGTTTTTTCTCCAAGATTTCATTTGCTTTCGATTCGATCCAGTTGGTAACAGTTGTGTCAGCCGGTCCGCCACCGGGCGGATTATACTTAAAACCACCGTCATCAGGGGGGTTATGTGAAGGTGTAATCACAATTCCATCCGCTAAACCTGTTTTCCGGTTTTTGTTATATTTTAATATTGCATGAGAAATTGCTGGTGTGGGAGTATATTCATCTTTCTCTGAGATCATTACATTTATATCATTGGCTGCAAGGACTTCCATAGAAGTAGCAAAAGCCGGTATTGAAAGAGCATGAGTATCAAAACCTATAAATAAAGGACCATTGATCTTTTGCGTTTTTCGATAAATGCATATGGCTTGTGTGATAGCAAGAATATGATTCTCGTTAAAAGAATTTCTGAAGGAAGAACCGCGATGACCGGAAGTACCAAATGCAACACGTTGTTCTTCTACAAAGGGATCAGGTATTCCGGTGAAGTAATCAGAAACAAGTTTAGGAATATTTATTAAAATATCGGAGTCGGCAGGTTTGCCGGCAAGTAAAGAAATTTTCATTAATAGATTTATTTATTGAATTTGTTTTACTTACTCAAGGTTGTAATTTTGTGGTGAAGTTTATACTCAATTATTTGTATACTTACAACAAAAAGGATATAAATAGTTTAATACTTTGTGAAAATATCAATTTTAATATTGTAATAGATGAA
Organism: Ignavibacteria bacterium; assembly: GCA_038244395.1. GTDB lineage: Bacteria > Bacteroidota > Ignavibacteria > Tepidaquicellales > Tepidaquicellaceae > JAGPCH01. The sequence goes on along the minus strand of JBBRTN010000218.1, from coordinate 21 downwards.
TAAACGATCTTAACTTCCTTT
>JBBRTN010000217.1:0-4553 GCA_038244395.1 Ignavibacteria bacterium | reverse complement strand
GTAACGGGAGCATCTACAAAATTCAATGCTGCATTACCGAGATTGGACACAAATGTTTTGTATTACTGGAGAACAAATTCTATAGTCAACGGAGACAGCGCAGGATGGTCACAGAGTATGATTTTCAGATATAATCCCCAGATTACTTTCGATAAAATTCAAAATATTACAGCAGATACTACGGCAACCATTTATAAAAATAAACAAGCCCAGTATTCTGATGGAGATTTTAATAATGTGAGTTATACTTCCGGCGGAATAAAGCTGAATGATTATACCGGAAATCTTTATATAAGGTCATATGGCAGCAACGGGTCGGAAGCTTCTTATTTCAGCTGTTTAAGCAGGAGCATTCACATTGATGCGGGAGCAAACATCGGATTAAACTTGCTTAAAGTCCGTAAGTCTGACGGCACAATCCTGCAATTCAGAAATTTTAAAATGTTGTTTGGAAATTCATCTGACTCAGTATTGAACTTCCTGAATACATTTGATACAACTCAATATCTGATGGGATTAAATGCATCTTATGTCGGTGGAACATTTCTTCTTAATACAGCAACGATCAACAAGTTCGCTCAATTCGGCAGCACGCAGGTCCAGAATTTCAGAGTAGGATGGTTTGATTCATGGAGTTTTATAGGATACCTTAATGCTCCTGCGGGAGATGTTTCGGAGACGATACACAGGTTTACAAACGGATGGGTAGAATCATTGAGTTCGATGGACAGGACATTTAAGAGAACATCCGGAACGGTTTCATACTTAATGGGACCTGCAAACAACTGGAAAGATTTTTCGTGGCAGAGCACATTATTAAACGGCAGCAGCATCAAGTTTGATGTATATGGAATAGACAGAAGCGGAGTACAGAATCTATTGCTTTCAAATCTTATAACAAGCAATCTTGTAAACCTGAATTCAATAAACGCTTACCAGTATCCAAAATTAAATTTGATTGGTAAATTAATTATTGATACTACCACAGGGGTTACCGGTTCTCAATCACCGGCGCTTAATTCATTTAAACTACATTATACTCCTCCGGCAGAAGTGGCTCCTGATCTTTCTTCATTCTGGCAATCCGACACATCCATAAGGGTCAATCAGGAAATGAAAATACAATTTAATTATTATAATGCCGGTAACGTGAATCTGCCTGGAGTGATAGTCAACTTATATAAAAATTCAATTTCTCCGCAGAATATTTTTAAGTCAGATACCATCGTCAGAGCATTAAAACCAGACAGCATGGATATTTATACTAATAAATTCAATGTTCCTTACTTCAGATTTGCAGGAAGCAATAAGTCTCACTTTGTCGCGGAGATAGTGCCTATCGGAGCAAACAATGAGTTTTACACTTTTAACAATTCAATTGATTTTTATCTGAGTATCAATTCGACGTCCGGCGTAGCGAATTCGGTGTCACTTTACAGCGACGGTCAGATAATTAAGAGCGGGGATTATGTTAGGAAAAAACCGGAGTTGAAAATTTCACTTAATAATATAAATGAAAATATAAATCTGTTATCGGATACGACGAAGGCAATACTTCAGCTAAACAATATCTACGTTCCTTATTATGTCAACGGCGCCATGAATTCTCTTTTCAGAGTTTCGGAAAAGCAGAATCTTGATAATTCAAACGGCACGGAGAAATTAATTTATTATTACCCGACTCTTAACAGCGGGGAAAATAAGATAAGAATAATTTCAAAAAATGATTTGGACAACGGAATTGATTCTTCGGAATATGATGTAATAGTAACAGACCAGCTTGTAGTGACAGATTTTTATAATTACCCAAATCCGATGAAAGGGGAGACAAGTTTTATAATAAACATATCGGGCTCTGAAATCCCATTGGTAAGCAAGATCAGAATATATACGGTTTCAGGAAGACTCATAAAAGAAATAAATTCTCCGGTTAATATAGGATATAACCAGATTGCATGGGACGGAAGAGATAATGACGGAGACCAGATTGCAAACGGAACTTATTTTTACAAGTTTGTCGCAGAAGATAATTCCAAAAAAGAAACTGCTGTACAGAAGCTCGTAGTACTTCGTTAGGAATTTGAATAAATTATAATGAAACAAAAAACTCCCCGGATGGTATTTCTCCGGAGAGTTTTTAATTAAATAATTTTATTTAATTAAGGTCTTATAGTTGTAATAAAATCATAAGCATTATTATCGGCAAATGCCATATCAGTTATATCCACGACTTTATCTCCGTTAAGATCCGCTAAATTATAACCTGCTTTAAAATTAAATATTCCATTATCTATAATAGAAATATCTCCCACGTCTATAGTGCCGTCTTTATTAATGTCACCACTGTAAATACAATATTTATTTCCAACATGTCTCATGTTATTTCCATATGCCTGGGATGCAGAAGTCGTAAAATCATAATATACATAACCGGACTGAAAACTGTGTCCTGAAGAGCTCCAGGTTTCAAGAGAGTTTTTATGATTTAATACGATGTAATATGGTGTTCCATTTACAGCATTCTGAAAACCGAAACTTCCGCTGCCCGTGCTGTCAATCACAGAGACTGAAGAATCTGCAATGATGAAAGGAGAAGAAGTATCTCTCAGATAAATTTTCATAGTGTCGGAAATCATTTTGTTTGATGTGATATTATAAAGTCCTTCAATTAAAGATTTTACATCGAGTGTGTTTTTTGACTGAGTATATTTGATTGTGGCAAAATCCTCTCCGCCTTCTACTCCTCTGCTGTTGCCGGTGACATAGACAATTCCGGATGACGTAACTTTAACAGAAGCGGCTGCATCAGTATCATTATCAATGTAATTATATTTTTCAAACCACTTTAAAGTCCCGCTGTTATTATATTTTATTGTGCAGTAATTCATGTTAGAACCGGCATCCTGGCAAAATCCTGTCACATACAAATTTCCGGACAAGTCCATGCAAATTGATGTAGCCCTGTCGGAACTGTTTATAGTCCCGTTATAATTCGAAACCCACTGCCGGACACCTGCAGGATTATATTTTATCGTAGTAAAATCGGACCCTGTGGAAATATTATTGCTGCTGCCTGTAACATATACATTACCGGTATTATCTGTAACGATAGAGCTTATATCATCATCGGAGTTTGCGGTCCCGTTATAAGTTTTTACCCATTGCTGAATTCCGGCTAAATTATATTTTATTGTAATGAAGTCGTAGTTAAGGCTTGCCGATTTACTTTTTCCGCCCACGAAAATATTTCCGGTTTCATCATACGCAATTGAAATACCTTCATCCGAATTATTTGCAGCGCCGTTGTAAACCAGCGCCCACTGCTGAATGCCGGCAGGGTTATATTTTACAGTAACAATATCTTCGAGACTTCCGATACCGGTGTCTTTTCCTGTTATATAAATATTTCCGAAAGAATCAAGAGCTATGGAATTTGCATAATCGTTTCCATTTCCTGCGCCGTTATATCTTACAGCCCATTGCTGCGTTCCTGAAGAATTATATTTTATTGTTACATAATCTTTGCCTGTACCTGTTCCTTCACTGTAGCCGCAAACATAAATATTACCTGAGGCATCAATGGCCAAGCCCGAAGCGAAATCATCTGCATTGCCGGTACCATTAAACCGTGCCTGCCAAACCAGAATACCGTTTGAATCATATTTTACAGTTGCAATATCATATCCGGATCCTGTACCTGCGCTCGAACCTGTAACATATACATTACCGGAATTGTCAGTGAGGATAGCTGCCGGCTTATCTGCGCCGGTTCCTCCATCATATCTCACAGCCCATTGGGGAGCACCTGTTGAGCTGTACTTTATTGTTGCATAATCAAAGTTTGAAACATTATCATAGCTGAAGCCTGTGACATAGCAATTTCCCCGTGAGTCAGTTGCAAGTGAAGTCGCTTCATCAGTCCCGCTGCCGGATCCGTCAAATCTTGTTTCCCATTCGAAATTGCTGTTTGAACTATATTTCAAAATCAGGTAATCACTTGTCCCGCAAAGACTGAAGAAGTAACTGTAACTGCTTGCAATGACGAAGACAGCCCCTCCGCTGACATTCAATTTCACCGGCAGGTCATCCAGATTTCCCGGACCGTTGTATCGATTCGTCCAGAGAACGTCCCCGGATGTATTATACTTTAAAGTTATTACGTCACCGGTTCCGTCGGAGGCTTTTAAACTCTGACCCGTAACGTAAATGTTTCCGTCAGTGTCAACACCTACATCGGCTGCTTTATCAAAATAATTTTCTACCCCGTTATATCTTCTTGTCCATTGCTCCGTCCCTGACGAATTATATTTTATAGTTAAGAAATCGTAGTAGCTTGAATTTTGAAAACTGTATCCGGTGACGAATACATTCCCGTTCAGATCTACGTCAATATCATTCGGAACATCGTCGCTTGCTGAGGCTCCGTCATATCTTGCTGCCCATTGTTGAACTCCGGCTGAATTATATTTTACTACTGCGTAATCATAACCTGCGCCTGTACCTGTGCTCTTTCCGCAAATATAAATATTATTTTGCTGGTCAAGCTTCATATT